>CAXRHS010000691.1:0-2260 GCA_964230235.1 Myxococcota bacterium | reverse complement strand
GATGCGGCGCGACGGTCTTGTTGCAAAACAGCGTGCCGTTGCACAGGTTGCCATCCTCTGCCTTGGCGCAGTCGACATCGCTATGACAGCCGCACAGGCTTGGCCCCGCCTTGCAGATGGCACCGTCGCAGGTGTCCGAGCCGGTACACGGGTCGCCGTCCTGGCAGGGTCCGCCCTGGTTGAAGGCGGCCTGGGCGCAGGTGCCGGTCTTGGGGTCGCAGACGTTGTGCTGGCATGCGCTGTCGTTGCTGTTGGCGCACTGGATGACCGTGCCCGGGTTGGTCTTGCATGTCCATGGCAGCTCGCCTTTGTCGCAATACGGCACGCCGTTGCACAGGTCGCCGTCGTCCTTGCAGTCGCCGGCAGTCTGGCACTGGCATGCGCTGGGTCCGGCGACGCACTGACCGCCCAGACACGCATCGCCTTGGGTGCACAGCTTGCCGTCTTCACACGGTCCGCCCTGGTTGGTCGGGGTGGCGTCGCAGGCTCCCGTCAACGGGTTGCATCCGTTCGCGAGACACGGACTGCCCGCGGGTGGGCACGCGACCGCGCTGCCGGGCTTGGGCGCGCACACACTTGGGGTCTTGGTCTTGTCGCACTGGTAGCTGCCATTGCACAGGTTGGCGTCGTCGAGGAAAGCGCAGTCCGCGTCGGTGCCGCAACCGCAAGCCGACTTGCCTGGCACGCACGCACCGGCCTTGCACAGATCGCCAACGGTGCAAGTCTGACCGTCGTCGCAAGGGGTGTTGTCCAGCGCCTGTACCACCTTGCAGGTGTGTACGGCCACTTCGCAGCGCGCTTCTGCGCATGCGATGCCAGGCGCGGGGCAGTCGGCGTTGACGCTGCACGGCGTCCCAGGCGCGGCGATGTCGACCGGCGCGGTATCGGCCGCCGCAACCTCATCCGCGGCGTCGATGTCGTCGGCGGCTGCGATTTCGCTGGGAATTTCGGCCGTGTTGTCTGGGAGTGCAAGGGTGTCAACCGTCGGGGCAACGCCGGGGTCGCTGGCCGCATCTGCGGTGGCGGCGCTGTCTGCCGTAGGGGCCGCAGACGGCTTGTCGTTGCTACAGGATGCCAGCACCAGAACCGCGAACAGGACACCTGGCGGGCAGTTGCGAAGCAAGCCGTCGCACCTGCCGGCACCAAATGTTGCGTGTGCCGCTGCGCGTGCGCAGCCACCGACAGTAGCGGCATCGGCAACCAGGTCAGGCGTGAAGTCAGGATTGGGCCACTTCAAGGGATCCCCCCATCACGTCCAGCCCGCAGCCGCGCAGTTGCGCGCCGGCCAGCCGACCGTT
Source organism: Myxococcota bacterium (assembly GCA_964230235.1). Classification (GTDB taxonomy): domain Bacteria; phylum Myxococcota_A; class UBA9042; order UBA9042; family UBA9042; genus SXRM01. The sequence continues at coordinate 962 of CAXRHS010000691.1, read as the reverse complement.
CAGCGTCAGATTGCCCTCGGCGTCGAGCGAGCCCAAGTCACCCGTCTGGATGAACGCGCACGTATCGACGTTGGCCAGATCGAGGTGCGCGACCAGGCCAACTTCGCCCGGACCGCAGGCAACCACGGGCGCCGCCCCGACCGCCACACGAAAAATGCGGGTGCGCAGCCACGGCGGGCCAGCAAACGCACGCTGAGTCGAGTCTTGGTTCCGCCACACGGGCTCATAGCGCTGCGAGGCCAGCTCGGTCATGCCAAACTCGCCAACGATGGCGTGGGCTGGCAAGCCCAGGCGCGCGCGCAGCTCCGCGTGTTGGGCGGCGCGGTCCAGTTCCAGGTCGCGGCCTTTTGGCCCCCCGGTGTCCATCAGCCGCGAGCCTGGGGGCAACTGAACCGACCACCCGGCGGGCAGCGCTCTCAGCACGGCGTGCAGCGCAACGGAGGTCGCGGTGACCAGGACGGGTTGGGCCTCAGTCGCCGCCTCGGTGCACAAGTGGGCGAAGCGCATCGCATCCGGGCGAAGGTCATCATCCAGCAACCAGTGCACCGCGCGGGCGTTGCGACAGAGGTCGCCGACCATGTGGCCAAGCGAACTGTGCGGTCGCTGCGCGGGGTTGACGACCAGGTTGAGCCAGGTAAGGCCGACACACGCGGCTGGGTCCGCCACATACTGGCCGAACGTCGCGCGCGCGGCCTGGTGGTACAGGTCGGTATCGGCCAGGTAGCTGCGGCCAGGGGCACCCGTGGTCGTGCCACTGGTCTCAAACAGGGCCACGGGGTCGGCCACGGCAGACGGGGTGGCCATGGGCAGCAGCTTCCACAGGTCCGCTGGCGCACACGGAATCTGATCCCAGCGCGTCACTGCGGCCGGTTCAACGTTGCGCGACCGGCAAAATGCCGCATAAGGTGCGATGCCGCCAACCTGAAATTGGAAAAGCCGCACAAAAAGCGCATCCAAAGCCG
>CAXRHS010000690.1:0-10032 GCA_964230235.1 Myxococcota bacterium | reverse complement strand
GCGTTTCCGTCCTCTTTGCCGGCGCAATCGCTGGTCTTTTCGCACTCGCACGCCGACTTGCCCGACTTGCAGGCGCCGGCCACACAGCTGTCGCCACCGGTGCACGGGTTGCCGTCCTCGCAGGCCTTGCCGTTGTCGTTGGCATTGACGCACTTGCCGGCGTTGTCGCAGCTGTCTTTGGTGCACGGGTTGCCGTCGTCGCACACGACCGGCTTGCCGACCTGGCAGGCGCCGTCCTTGCACGATTCGCCACCCGTGCAGGGCTGGCCATCGTCGCAGGCGATGCCCTCGACCGAGTTTTTCACCACGCACTTTCCGGTCGCCGTGTCGCAGTTCTCGACCGTGCACGGGTTGTTGTCGGCGCAGTCGGTCAACTTGCCCTGGGCGCACAGGCCCTTTGCGCAGACATCGCCCACTGTGCACGGGTTGTTGTCGGTGCAGGTGCCGTCCGCCGGCGTGAAGATGCACGCCGCATTGGCCGGATCGCAGGCGTCTGCAGTACACGGATTGCCGTCGCCGCACTGTTTCTTTCCGCCGGGCGCGCAGGCCCCGTTCAGGCAGGCGTCGCCGAGCGTGCACGCATTACCGTCGGAACACGGCGCGCCTTGGGTTAGCTCGTGCTGGCACTGGCCGTCGGTCACCTGACATTTGTCGAAGGTACACGGGTTGTTGTCGTCGCAGTTCTTGTCCACGCCGGCGCAACTGCCGTCGTGATCACAGACCTCGTTGGCCGTGCACGGATTCTTGTCGTCACAGATGGTGTTGTCGGGCACTTGCTTGTACTGGCACTTGCCGGCATCACAACTGTCGATGGTGCAAGGGCTCTTGTCCGCGCAGTCCTTGGTCGAGCCGGCGCAGGTGCCGTTCTTGCACAGGTCGGCTTCGGTGCAGTCATTGCCGTCGTTGCAAGTGGCCGCCATCGGCAGGTTGACGCACGCGCCGTCCTTGCAACTGTCGAGGGTGCACTCGGCGCCGTCGTCGCAGGGCTTGGGTCCGCCGCCCTTGCACACGCCCTTCTGACAGTTGTCGCTGACCGTGCACGGGTCTTTGTCGTCGCAGCTGGCGGTGTTGCCCAGGTTCAGGCAGCCGACCTTGACGTCGCAGCTGTCGTCGCTGCAAGGGTTGTTGTCGTCACATGCCAAGGCCTTGCCCGCGGTGCACACGCCGTCCTGGCAGCTGTCGGCCAGGGTGCAGGCGTTGCCGTCTTCGCAGCCGCCCTGCAGCTTTTGGTTGACGCAGGTGCCGTTCTTGGCGTCGCAGGTGTCGAGCGTGCACGAACTGCCGTCGTCGCAAGCACTTTTGCCGCCGGGACTGCACTGCCCGTCTTTGCAGGTGTCGCCCGCCGAGCACGCATTGCCGTCGTCGCAGGGCGCGCTGTTGTTCGGATGGCCGCAGGCGCCAGCAGCGTCGCACAGGTCGTCGGTGCAGGGGTTGCCGTCAAAGCAGAACCCTTCGTCGGTTTTGCCGTCGCAGTTGTCGTCCTTGCCGTTGCAGACCTCTGCCGACGGCGTGCAGTTCGGCTTGGGCACGCAAACCTGGCCTTTGGGAATGCCATTTTCAACCACAGGCTCGCAGGTAAAGCCATCTGGACACGCGCCGGCCTGGCACGGCAGCGCACAGGTTCCAAGCCCGGTCGCAGGGTCGATCAGGCACTTGCCGGACGCGCACTGCGCATCCGCGGTGCACGGGCACGCCTGGCCCGCTTCGCAGGTCGTGGTCGCATCGCTGGCGACTTCCGCGGCAATCGCGTCGTCGGTGCCGCCGTCTTCGGTTGGCGTCACGTCCTGGGCAGCGGCGTCCGGCGCGCGCGAACCATCGGCGCTGCCGTCCACCGCAAGGTCAAGGCCGACTCCATCGATCTTGCCTTCCTCTGTCCGGCCGACTGCGACGTCCTCGGTACAGGCGCTCAAGGCGGCCAATGTGCAAACGGCGAGCCACGCCGCCAGCGATGCCGGCGCGGATGGCTTCAGTGGGGTCAATGCAGGCATGGGCGCTCCGCGGCGGCAAGCGCGCGACCGAGCGCGCGTTGAGCCAGGATCTCAGAGCATAGCGACGAGTTGACCACGTGCGAGCAGCACAAAGCAGAGTGCGCTGGGTAGTGCTCATAAATCTTCACATGCAAACCGACACATGTGGCGTCGAATCGGTGCAACGGTCAACATTTGTAACGGGTTTGCGCCAAAAGGAAACCAACGGTCCAATCCGAGGTTGAACTGCCGTGCCGGTTTGCGTCATGATCGTTTTCGGCCCTGGGGGAGCGCGCACATGCGACAAGTTCACAGCGTTCGCAGGTGTTGGTGCAGACTGGTGGCTGTCGTTGCTGGCGGTTGCAGCGAATCCGGCTCCGATGCAGCGACTTGCGTGCCCGGCAAAGTCAGGGCTTGCCGGTATTCCAATGGCGCGACAGGCACGCAAACCTGCTCCGATACGGCTCGACGTTTCGACGCCAAGGCCAAGAAAGGTCCGTTCGACACGGACACCGCATCGCACGTCGGCCCCGTGGTGTTGAGCCGCCAACCGCCAATCTCCGGCACCGGCCGGTTCATCGACACGACCTTCCACAACGGCGAACAGGCCGACCAGCTGATGACCAAAATCTTGAACTCCCTGGTGTTTGTGCTGTGAGCGAACTGCGCCGCCCGCCGCAGATTGAGCCCAGTTGGCTGGCCGTGCTCGGCGACGCCTTTGATGCGCCCTACATGCAGAATCTGCGTGCTTTTCTGGTCGAAGAGAAGCGCCGCGCCGAAGTCTACCCGCCGGGCAAGGACATCTTTGCCGCGTTCTGGGCCACACCGTTCGACAAGGTGCGCGTGGTCATCCTCGGTCAAGACCCGTACCACGACACCGGCCAGGCCCACGGGCTGTGCTTCTCGGTGCGTCCCGGCGTCATGGTCCCGCGATCGCTGCAGAACATCTTCAAGGAAATCGAAGCTGACCTGGGCATTGCGCCGCCGGACCACGGCTGCTTGCTGCACTGGGCGCACCAAGGCGTGCTTTTGCTCAATACGGTGCTGACGGTGCGGGCCCATGCGCCGGCCAGCCACGCCGGCAAGGGCTGGGAGAACTTTACCGATCGCGCAATCGTAGAACTGAACCGCCGCCGTGAGGGTTTGGTGTTCGCGCTATGGGGTTCGCACGCGCGCAACAAGGCGGCCGCGGTCGACCGCAGTCGCCACACGGTGCTGACGGCGGCGCACCCGAGCCCGCTCTCGGCGTCGTCGGGCTTTTTTGGCTGTCGCCATTTCTCGAAGATCAACGCCCAGTTGCACAGGCAGGGAACGGCCCCCATCGACTGGGGCCTGCCACCGCTGCGCACGCCATTGGGCTGAACGGCCGCGAACCGGCCGCAACGCAAGCCAAGACGCGGACTACAGAGTCGGGTCTTTGTTGTCCGGCACGTTGGAGCCGAGGCGCTGCTGCTGGTGCAGTTGGTCGGCTTTTTCCTGCATGCTCGCCAGCTTGCGGTACAACTGCGAGAAGTTCGGGTTGCGGATGTAGGCCATCAGGTGGTTCTGACCGCGGAAATCCTGGGTCGTCGCCCGGTCGATGATTTCCTTGAGGATGTGGATCTCCTGGCGGGTAAACGAGTTGGAGACGCGGACGATGTTGCTTTTGCTCATCTAATCACTCAAGGCGCAGCCACGCAGGCCGGGGCAAGAGGTCGGTGGTCGCCAGACGGCGGCGACCGCGGGGCCGCGTAGTGTGCACCAGATTCGGGCGGAACGGAAGGTAGTCGTCGCGCGTAAAATCGCCGCTACCGACACACTAAGGGACTGTAAAATAATAACTCAGTCGACCTCGACAGGATGCGGAGCGGCGAGTCGACTTGCAAAGTCGCGAGCTTGCGACCCACTGAGCATGCAATGGGCCCACGTAGAAAATCGATTAGATTTTTTACGGGCCCAAAGGCTGGAATCGCCTACGGTTCAACCACGCGAACGCGGTTGTTCTGGGTGTCGGCGATGTACACGCGGCCGGACTTCTTGTCGACGTGGACGCCGAATGGCCGCTTGAGCTTGGCCGCCGTGGCCGCACCACCGTCGCCGCCAAATCCGCCCTTGGCGCCGCAACTACCGGCAAAGGTGGTGACTTTGCCGTTCTTGTCGATCTTGCGCACGCAGTGGTTGAAGGTGTCGGCGACCAGCAGGCCACCGTCGGCAGCCAGATCGAGGTCCACCGGGGTATTGAACGAGGCGTCGAGCGCGGGTCCGTTGTCGCCCGCGTAACCCGCCTTGCCGTTGCCGGCGATGGTCGAGATGATGCCGGTCTTCAAGTCCACCTTGCGGATGCGGTGGTTCATGGTGTCGGCAAGGTAGAGGACCTCGGCGTCGCGATCGATCGCCATCTTGCCGTTCGGAATCGCGGACTGCGACGCCTGCATGCCGATCGCAGCGGCTGCAACCGGGCCGCCATCGCCAGCAAACGCCGGACACTTGTCGGGCAGCGGAATCGGCACCTGCACCTCTTTGCCGGCTGGATTGAGAAAGCGCTTGAAGCCAGCGGTCCCGTCGGCCGACACCGTCGCAACCAGCTGGAATTTCTCCGCATCAGCGGCGGGCACTCCCTTGCAATCCAGGTAGCGGCCCTTGTCGTCGACCTTGGCGACGCCGTCTTTTTTGCCCGTGTCGGTCACCCATCGGTCGCCGAGCCAGGTCGTGATCTTGTCCGCGCTGTCGACGGCGCGGATGCGCATGTTGGCCTGATCGGTGATGTAGATCGTGCCCTTGGCGTCGAGCGCAATCGCAACCGGCAGGTCGAGCACGGCCTTTGCAGCCGGACCGCCGTCGCCGGCAAAGCTGCGTCCGCCCGTGCCGCACACGTCGGTGAGGTTGCCGGTCGTAAAGTCGATCTTCTTGATCTTGCTGTTGTGCCACGAGGCCATCAGCACCGAACCGTCGGCCGTGAAGGCCAGGTCCGACGGGTGGTTCAGCCGCGCTTTGGTCGCCGGACCGCCCGCGCCAAGGTCGCCGATCTCGCCTGTCCCGGCGATAGTCTTGGTTTGCGCGGACTTGGGATCCCACACCCGCAGCATGTGGTTGTTCCAGTCGAGGTAGTAGAGCTTGCTGTCGGGCCCGACCGCCATGTCGAGCGGCTCGGACAAAGGTGTCTTCCAGCCGATTGACCCTTCATCGGTCGGCAGCTCATTGGCACCATATCCTAGAATTGTGGTGATGCATCCGGACTTGCCGGCGCAATTGGGCGGCTCGACGATCGCAGGGGCCGGCGACGGTTCCGCGGATCCACAGGCGGCAGCGAGAACCACTGACGCAATAAACAGCTTGCGCATGATGGAGTTCCTCCGAGCGAGTTTCGTCTTGTGCGGTGGTGGCGGCTATTTGACAACCTTGCGGATACGGTTGCTGTACGAGTCGGCAATCCACAGGTTGCCCTTGGCATCAAAGTGGATGCCGCGCGGCCGGTTGAGCGTCGCCTTGGCAGCCGGGCCACCGTCGCCATTCTTGTCGCCAGGCACTGGCTTGCTGACGTTGCCGGTCTCGCCGCCCGTGCCGCCACCAACTACGGTTTGGATGGTGCCGGTCTTGAGATCGATGGCGCGGATGCGGTCGTTGCCACTATCCGCGAAGTACAGCCGACCATCTGGGCCCCACGCCAGGTCGGCCGGCAAGTTGAGCTTGGCAGCAGTGGCGGGCCCACCGTCGCCGGCAAAGCCGCCTGGCCGCGGGTGAAACGGCTGATCGTTGGCACACGCGGTCGCGGTGCCGGCCAGGTCGATGCAGCCCGAGTCGCCGCTACCCGCGATGGTGGTGACGGTGCCGCCGCCGAGATCCAATGCGCGAATGCGGTGGTTGCCGCTGTCGGCAATGTACAGGGTCTTTTCATCGGCGCTGAGCGCGAGGCCGCCTGCCGCGAAGTACGGATTCGACCACTCGGACGGATCGAAAAACAGGAACTTGATCTCGCCGGCCGGCGTCGGCTTGGTCTCGTCGCCGCTGACGCCGCCCGGTTTGGCCCACTGACCGGCGATCTTGTTGACCTGCTTGTCGGCGCCAACTTTGCGAATCAGCCAGTTGCGCATGTCGATGATGTAGGTGTTGCCGGCCTTGTCCTGGATCGACTTGCTCGGCTGGTTGAAGCTGGTGTGCTTGCCCAGCGGTTCGCCGTCGCCGACATAGCCAGGGTTGCGGCCACAGGTCACGAATACCTTGCCCGTCGAGGGCTCCCAAGCGCGGAAGCGGTGGTTGTGCCACGCGGTCAGCAGCAGCTGGCCCTTCTTGGCGACCGGCGAGTCGACCTGAGCGAAAAACATGTCGGTCGGGTGGTTCAGCGCCACGGCCTCGCCGGCAGCGCCGTCCTTGAATTCGGCCTGTTCCGGATCGCCATCGCCCGGTTCGTCGGCGCCGATGACGGTGACCATCTTGTCGTCCTTGACCGCGCGGACCCGGTGGTTGTTCCAGTCGGTGATGTACAGGTTGCCGGCGGCGTCCGTCACGACATCCCACGGTGTCGACAGCTTGGCATCCAATCGGTGGTTGCTGCCCTCGTCGAAGCCTTTGACACCGCTACCGATGTACGTGCAGATGGTGCCCGACGCGGCGTCCTTGCAGGTGTCGCGCTCGGCCGCCGGTTTGGTGCTCTCGCACGCGACCGTGCTCAGCGCGAGTGCGCTGACAGCAATCGCGCTGAACCATTTCGATGCGCGCATGAAAAGACTCCCGTTGGGGTCACGATTTCTGTCGTTGCGGGTGCTCGCCGCGGCCGCCCAGGTGCGCGGGTCGTCGTTGTGCGTGAGAGCGGGCCGACTATATCGATCCGGCACAACGCGAACGAATTGAGCCTATCTGCGGGCAGTTGCGGTGTCAATGGCGGAGACGGATCGGTTACACAGGGAAACAACCGAGCTTACTCGCGCGGAGACCAGCCGTCCGTCAGATCGGCGTCAAGTGTCCATTTTCCTGGCGCAATTGGCCGAACGACCGAGCGCGCGACCGCCGCCAGAAACTGTGCGCGCGGCATGAACTGGCCACCAAGTGACTCAAGCAGTGGCGTATACACTTGTGCGTCGACGAGGTCGAATTCGCGGCGGGCCAGTTGGGCGCACAGCGTCGCAAAGCCCACCTTGCTGGCGTTGCCGACCTGGCTGAACATGGACTCGCCAAAAAAGGCCCCGCCCAGCGACACGCCGTACAGGCCGCCAACCAGGCGCTGACGACCGCTCACCATGCGCCACACTTCGACGCTGTGCGCAAAGCCCATCTGGTGCAAGGCAGTGTAGGCGCTCACCACCTCTGGGGTTATCCAGGTGCCGTCCTGGCCAGGTCGGGGCACCTGGGCGCAAGCGGCGATGACCGCGGCGAAGTCGACATCGAGGGTGACCTGGAACGGATGCTTGCGCATCACTTTGGCCAGCGTCCGGTTGACGCGCACCGCCTTGGGGTCGAGCACGAACCGCGGGTCGGGGCAGTGCCACAGCAGCGGATAACCCTCTGCCGGCCATGGAAAAATGCCTTGGCTGTATGCGACCAACAGGCGATTCGGCTGTAAGTCGCCACCCGCTGCGACGACACCAGAATGGTGTGCGCGCGCCGGGTCTGGAAAGCGCAACTCGCCGCCAAGAATCGCGATCGCCATCGCGCTGACCGCGCTACTTTGCCGGCGGCTCGATCATGCCCCAAGCGATCAACTGTTTGACCAGCGGCTTTTGGGCCGCCTTGACCGCCTTGAGGTTGGGGTCGCGCTCCGGGCGCTCTTCTTTCGGCTTCTTCTCGTAGAAGTCGAAGCCTGCGGCCACTTGTTTGCCAGCCGCGTCGCACGCCGCAAAAAAGGCGTTGAACTCCGCAGCCGCCTTGGCGTCCAGCGCCAGCTTGCCCAGCCGCACACGGTCCGTCTGCGCCCGCTTGTCGAGCACAGCCACCATCGCGCGCAGCGTCGCCAGCTTGGGCATGTCGTAGATCTGCCAGGACTTGTCGGCCATGCGGTCGTACCCGGGTCCCAGGTCGACCGCAATCGGCCCATAGGCCGCCACCAGTTGCTGCTTGAAGGCCTCCAGCGTCACCGGGGCAGCGATGGCCGCCGGGTCGTCGTTGGGCTGCAGACCATCCGAAAGCTGGGCGATATCGGCGGCAGCGCGGTCCAACGCCGGCGCCAGTTCCAGGATGCGGGCCTGTGACTTCTGGGCGATGTTGACCACATTGTCGATGTCGTGCGCGCCAATCTTCTTGGTCATGTACGAGAACACGTGGTAGTTCTCGACCTGCTCCAGCGCCAGGACGACAAAGCGGTCGAGCGTCGGGTGGCGGCCAAGGTGTTCTTTGGCCAGCGCCTCGACCCACTTGCGCACGCCGCGGGTCTTTTTCTCCTTGCTGCCCAGCTCGCAGGTGGCGTCCATGTCGTTCATGTTCACAAACATCACGTCGCGGCGCTTCATGCTGTTGAACTGAAACGGGATCAGAAACTCATTGCGGCACTGCTGCATGTCGGCGCTGGCCTGCGCCACCAGTTCCTTGACATGGCCGGCCCAGGTATCGGCGACGACTGCGGTCTTGGCGTCTTCGGGCTCGACCGGCAGGATGTCGCCGAGGTCGAGCTTGGGTTGAACCGGCTCTGGCGGAAAGAAGTTGGGCGCTTCCTTCTTTTTGGCCTGTTCGGACTTGCCACACGCGCCAACGGCCATCCCGAGGGCCAAGGCAACAATGGTGGTACCCGCAACCCAACCCTGCCGATAACTGCGCGGCGCCATGGCGCCCTCCTTTGCTGTCCGGTTGATCGATGCCCGACGCTTCGCGACGCTCGGGTCAGTCCAAATGGCGCCAGATCGACCGCCCGCGGCCGGGCTGCGGCGGCGATTCTCTGCGTCAGCGGTGCGCTTGGCAACCCTGTGGATGCTGCAAGTGTGAACGGGTCTGGTAGCCAACCCTGGCAATGTGCAACCGCGACGAACCAACCGGCCTACCGCGCGCGTGTGTGCTGGCCGACTGCGCTGTGTGATCCGGCAATGAGTCGGCGGCAGAATCGCAAGGACGTGGTTGGCGTCAATCTGCCAGCGGCTACATGAGCTTGAGTGCGACAACCGGCTTGGTCACACCCTTGACCGCTTTGGGCGGTGCCGCCGCCGGATCGCTGACCGCAGTGCCAACGCGACCGGCATCAATGCCCTGGTCGGTCAGCCAGGCTTTGATCGCGTCCGCGCGAACTTGCGCCACTTTGCGAGCGGCATCGTCTGCGGCGTCGGGCTGGACTGCGATGTGCACTTTGACGGTCTCGTGCTCAAGCATGAATTCCAGCAACGGCGTCAAGAACACCTCGGCGCCTTTGTTGAGTTTTTCGCCCTTGAACTCCAGGAAGGTCACCGGAGCGTCGAACAGCTTGGCCACCGCCTCTGCCAGCTTGTCGGGGCAGCCGTCTTCGTCCTGGTAGCCGTTCTTGGTTTCTGCCTGATTGGGGCACTTGTCGGCGCTGTCCATCAGGCCATCGCGGTCGTTGTCGAGTTCCGGGCAGCCATCGTCATCTTCAAAGCCGTCTTTGTCCTCTGGCTGGGTCGGGCACTTGTCGGCCGGCTGCAAGATGCCGTCGCCGTCGACATCGGCCACGTCTGGACAGCCGTCGTCGTCCTGGAAACCGTTCTTGGTCTCTGGCTTGTCCGGGCACTTGTCGTTGGCGTCGAGCACGCCGTCTTTGTCGTTGTCGGGGTCCGGGCAGCCGTCACTGTCCTCAAAACCGTCTTTGTCTTCCGCGACCACCGGGCATTTGTCGGCGGCGTCCAGAACACCGTCGCTGTCGTTGTCCTCTTCCGGACAGCCATCCTCGTCCTTGAAGCCGTCGCGGTCTTCGACCTTGGTCGGGCACTTGTCCTGGTCGTCTGGCAGCCCGTCCTTGTCCGCGTCGTCCGGCTCCCCGCCGAATCGGTAGGACACACCGACGCTGCCCTCGAAATCGTGCGCGAGGCTGCTGACACCCGGCCGGCCATCGGCACCGAGGTACAGCAACTGCGCGCGCAGATCGAAGCGATTGGTCAGCGGAATCAGGGCGCCGACGCCCAGGGCAAACACCTTGTCCAAGTCCGGGGTCTTGACC
>CAXRHS010000689.1:0-13009 GCA_964230235.1 Myxococcota bacterium | reverse complement strand
CGTCCCAGCCAGTGAACTTGCACCACGACTTGTTCAGCGTGTTCATGACGAACTGCTGCTGGTTGGCGCCGGTCTGCACCGGCACGTTGACCAGCAGCATGTTGGCACGCGGGAAAGGTATCACCTGCCAACCAAAGTTGCTCTCGTAATTTGCGATGGCATCGGAGATGGCAAGCTGAATTTTGTCGGACAGCGCGACGCGGGGGTCGAGCCGGGTGCTCTGGAGCCCCTGCGCCATTGGCACTAGGCCGTCGTGCGTCAAGATGAGCAGGTCACCGGCCCATTTCACGAAGCAGCGCTCGCTGATGGGCGAGCCGAGCTGCCAGATGCCGATCAGCTGCCACGTGGCCGCGCTGGCTGGGTCAGTACCGGAATAGACGATGACCTCGCCCTGCGACGTCAGGAACACCGCGTTGTCGTCAACGCCGTAACCTGAGTCAATCGTCCACGTGCCCATAGCCACCAGGTAGCCGCCGCTCCGCGCGACGCCGTTCAAGCTGAACTTGGTGGCAGCACCCTTGATGGCACCGGTGGCGAGATACCAGGCGTCCAGGGTGTTCTTCTGGATCAGCCACACCCGGCCCTTGTGCACGTTGATGTTGTTGCAGTTGGCCGTGTTGACGCCCGTGATGTCGTACTTGGTCGACACGTCGCCATCCTGATTCCAGACCGTGCCGTCGTAGCCGATGAGCTTGTCGGTGCCGTTCACCGCCAGCGCCACGTAGACGCCACCGCTAGACGCCGTGTTGACGTACTGCCACCGGGCGTTGGTCAGCGTCGGGACCGGCGCGGTGGCATACGCCGTCTTGGCGCCGGCCGTCGATACGTTGAAGATGCTGGTGCCGGCCAGCGCCCACAGGGACTCGCTGGTGGGACCGGCGTAGTTGATGAGCGTCTCAACCTGGTCGCCGAGCCCCGTCGCCCACACCTCGCGGCCTTTCCGCAGGTAGACGTCGGTCGTGCCGGGGAACCAGTTCTCCATCGTTACCGCGTCGAGCGGGTCCATGGCGGCCAAGCCGTCGCGCGCGTTCCACCCGCCCACGGGGGCGGGGAGCGACGTGGTGCGCGCCACGGCGCGCTTGACGGGTTTGCGGGCGAGGTAGGCCATCAGACGCCGTAGCCGCTGTCAGGGAGGTTGGTCTGGTTGATGAGGATGTTCGACGGGCGCCCAGCCATCTGCAGCGTCCGCGCCCCCTTTTCGGTGGCGAGGATGGTGCTGAGCGTCATCTCGTACTCCATGGCGTAGGCCGTGGCGTCGAAGCCCTTCACCTCGAAATACTTGCGCTTCAGGCCCGCGATCAGCAGGTCGTCCTGAAAGATGCTGGTGTCGTCGTCTTGGGTCATGGACGACTGCGGATTGCCGCTCGAGTCGATGACCCAGCTGTTCGAGTAATACTCGAAGCCGAGGTACTCGTTGGCGGAGACCAGCGGCCAGATCTGGAACAGCCCGCCCAGCAGTCGGTAGTGGATGCGCGGCCCGGTGGCGATGTAGCCCGACTTCAACCACTGCCACGTTTGCGCCGACGCCGGGCCGAGCATCTCCCAGTGGCGGGTCTTGTCCCACTGGGTGCGGTTGATCTGCCGCTGGAAGTTCGACGGCAGCGGGTACATCGTCTGGCAGAACGTCAGCGTGCTGCCCGTCGCCGTCGCCTGCATCGGCTGGTTCATCGTCACCTGCGTGGCGCTGTCCACGGAGAGAATGGTGCAGTCCTGCGGCACCCCGGTGCCGACCAGCATGTAGCGCGTGCTGAGCGTGCTGGTGTCGGGGATGTTGGTGATGACGGCGCTGTTCGTCGTGATGTCGCCCGTCGTCTGCAGGTACTGCGTGTAGAAGCGGTACTCGACGTCCAGCGCCTGCCAGTCGTAGTTGGTGTAGAGTTCGCGCCCCACCTTGTTCAGCAGCCCGAGCATCTGGGCCACGTCAATGGCGGTGTTGCCTGCCACGGTGGCGGGGACCGGCAGGCCCATTTCGCGCGTGGCGGTCTGGATCAACTGAAGCATCGTCATTGCCATGACTTACCCCCTACGCAAACGTGTAGCCGCGCGTGCCGCCACCGCCGCCGCCCGAGAAAGTGCCGGTCTGATAATCCTGCTGCTCAAACTGCCCAGGGCCGAACACCACGCCGGTTTCCACTTCGCTGGCGGCGGGGAAGCGGTGATGCGAATGGTAAGGCGGCGGCGACACTCGAAGCACGACGGTAGAGGGCGTTGTATGGCCACTTCGTAGAACCACCTGACTGAAGTTGGGGACGTTGAAGTACGGCATCACGTTCCGTCTATGTTGGCGGGCACAAGGGTGTTGACCGTCGTGCCGGCGCGGTCAGGCGAACCGGCGAGATAGGCCACGACGTAGTGGTTCACGCCGGGGAAGTTCGTCGCAAGATCGTAGCTCCCATCTTCGCGTGACTGCACTTCGTACCCCGCAAAGGCATCATCCGACGTGCGGAATGCTTGCACCGTCACGCCTGACAGCGCGTTGCTGCTTTCGTCGATGGTCTGTCCTTTGATGAATTTCAGCGACTGCGTACCGGCGCCGTCACACGAATAGGGTTCGAACAGACACGGCGAAGTCAGGTCGTTGCCGATATTGGCCGCGCCGTCCTGCGCGCTGAAACCCGCGCCTGAAAACTGTACGCCGAACGACCAGCGCGAACGCCAGTTGTTGGGGTCTTTCCAGGTGCGCGGAGACCGCGCCTGCCAGCACCATTTTGGGTACGCCCAAGGCTCTCCAAAAGCCGGCTGCAAGCTGCCCGGCTGCGCGGAAAAGCCGCCGCCCGTAGCGCCTGCTGTCCCGTCCCACAACTGCGCACCCATCACATAGCGTCCGCAATCTCATGCCGTGCATCGAGCAGCTTTTGCTCGAGCGGCGTGCGGTACAGCGCGGTGTCATGGCTGGGCACTACCAGGGTGCCCCCGTTGGCCACATCGCGTCGTGCCTTTTGTCGGCGCATTTGATCTGCCGCCGTCTCCAACATGCCAAGGATATAGTCCTCGTCGGTGATGGTGCCCGAGATCGACATGTTGAGCGCACGCGTGACCGTGACGGTGACCGAAGCCACCACCACGTCGCCGTGCAGGTCGTCGAGCGTTTGGCGCTTCACTCGTCGACTACCGCGTGAATGTCCACCACCGCGCTGTTGGCCGTGATGTTCCACGCCACCATGGCCTGGCCACCCGCCGGCAGCACGATGCCGCGCGGAAAGGTGAACACCGCGGCCGCGCCGACCAGCGCCGCCAAGCTGAACCGGCGGAAAAACTGCGTCGGAACGGTCGGGGCCGTGCCAAACGCAACTGCGCCCTGAGTCAGCCCCGTGGGCCGGTCGAAATCTTCGGCCAGGAACGCCACGCCGCCCGTCAAGGTCGGGGTATTGGCCGAACGGCCGAACCCCACCACGCACGCGGTCGCCGCGCCGTTGAAGTAGCCCCACTCCATCAAGGCCGGCTCGTTGGTGGCCGGCGCCAGGAAAGCGTGGGAGGCTGCGGCAATCGTGGTGACGGTGGTGCGCTGCGCGAGAGAGTAGATGGCCATAGGTGCTTCCTAGACGGCGACAGTCAAAATCAGCGTCAGCCGCGTGATAGTGGAACAGGAATCGACGTTGAAACGCAAACAGTCATTCGCCGTAATGGCAGTCGTCCAGCCGGTCAGCGTCGTGTCTACGGATTGGTCGTCCGCCGAGATGGTCGGCTTGGCTGCCGCCGTGATGCTATCCGCCGCGGTGGGTGGGTAGTTGGCGTAGGTGTCCTTCCAGATGTCGACCACGGCGGAGCCGGACTGATCTGCCAGCATCGTCACAGCGGTGATGGTGCCTGCGTAGGGCACACGAATGTCCGCTTTGGAATTGACCACCAGCGCGCTGCCGCCGCCATCGAACGTGACGCCCACTGCCTTGGTGATGGACGCATCAACGGTCAGCGTACCGCCAGGGCCGGCATCCGTGAACGCGATGTTCGCGCCTGCGGTCAGCACACGCTCGTTGACGAGCGTGGCATCCGTTGACAGGGTGACGTAGGTAGCCGTGGTCGGCGCCCCGCCGCCACCGCTGGCGATGGTTTGTATCGCCCCCGCGGCGTCCATGTAGTACACGTCGCCCGACGAGATGTCGACGACGAGCGGCGTGCCGCCCGTGTTGGTGAAGTCCGCCGCGACGGGCGTACCCGAAACTTGGCGGACATCACCGAGCTTTTTCACGCAACTGCCCCCTCGGCCGGCGCATCCGCGTTTTTCTTCGGCGGGATGACGGCGGCGCGCGGCGGCGGGAGCGGTGCCTTATCGGCAGCCGGCGCCGCAGTTTCCGCCTTCTTGGCGGCGAGCTCTGCCAGCATGGCGTTGGTCGCCTCGAGCTGCGCCTGCATGTTGGCGATCAGCGCGTCGCGCTTCTCGAGCTCCGCGCTCATCTGCGTCAGCGGCGCCTGGTCGGCCGCGGCGTTCATGAACGCTTGGCAGCGCAGCCGGAACGCTAGCGGGTCCATGCCCACCGCCATCTTGAGGTTCTGCATGGAGAGGTCGGACGCCGCGCACACCTGTTCGACAGTGTGGAAGCCCGCCACGCGCAGGTTCTCGATGACGGACTTGGTCAGCCCCGGCAGCTCACGCAGCGGCGTGCCGGCGTGGGAGCCTTCGGTGGCCTTGTTCTCGTAGAACGCCCACTGGCGCGGGAATCGAATCTTGTCGCCCGGCTCCATCGGCCGGTCGATGACGGTCATCTCGTTGCCGGGAATGCGGATCTTGATCTTGACTACGTCGTGGTAGATCGGCCGACCTTCCTTCTGGCTCAGAAACGTCTGCAGCACGGTGTCGTCGTAAAACTCCGCCCACAGGGCGTCATCCGCTCGGTTGTTGTCGCTGTCAAGCGCCATGGTGTTGTCCTTCCCTCAAGTAGTCGAGGATGGTGATGGGAGCGGCGCCGAAACGCCGCTCCCGGTTGCCGTTACAGCGTGCGGCCGACCTTCGGCCACTGGATCCACGCCGCGGTGGTTGCCGCCGCGCCGCCCGTGGCCGTGTCGAGCACGATGCCGTCGATCACTTCGGCACCCGCCGTCGCGTCGTCGTCCAGCTGACCGGCGGTGCCGGTCGTGTTGATGAGCGTGTACGCCGCGCACGACGCCGCCGTACGCACCACGCCCGGGCCGTAGATCTGCGCCCAGAAGTAGTACGAAGCGGTCACCGCGGCGCGCGCCACGCCCACCAGCTTGCCAGCGCCGGTGCCCGGTGCAGACGTGGTGGTGGAGGCCATGATCGCGACGTAGGACGAACCGTCCATCAGCACGACATAGCCGTCACCCGTCACGCCTGCGCCAGAGTCCTGGCACAACACGTAGCCCTTGATGCCGGCGCTGGTGCGGTTGAACACCACGTCACCGAGGCCCCAGGAAGGCTTCTCGGTGTTGGCCCAGGTCTGGGTCGGGTCAATACCTGCCATGTACATAGCGAGTCTCCTTTAGGCGCTCAGGCGACCGCAGAACTGCGGGCCCGAAGAAGTGAGGTTGCCGGCCCAGCCGATCAGCTTGACCACGGCGTCCTGGTTGACCGCCTGGCGCTCGCCACCGATGGCCACGAAGTTGCGGTCGCGGTGCGGGCGGAAGAACAGGTAGTCGGTGTTCAGGAACCAGCCACCCGGCGCGTTGCCGGTGTAGGTGGTGTTCGCGTCGTTCGAGTAGGTGTTGGAGCCGATACCGCCGTCCAGCACCACGTCAGCGGTCATGCCGCCGCCGTAGAACTTGAGCGACGCGAAACCGGCGCCGGCCGACCGCTCGTCGGTGACGCGCTGGATGGCCTGCAGGCTCGCCACGTACAGCGGGTAGTAGGTCGCATCGAAGATGATGAGGTCGACCTTGTTGTTCCCGCGCACACAGCGCAGCGCCAGGGTGGTCATGTACTGCTGGATGTTGGCCGCGGTGGTCGCCGCGCCGCCATCGGTCACCGCCCGGTAGTACTGGTTCTGCCAGAACGACCAGGTCGCGCGGTCGATGCCGCCGTAGGTGCCCGAGGTCGGCAGGACGGGCAGCGCCGCACCGAAGCCGGTGAGGTTCTTGCCGCCGTTGCCGGTGCCATCGCCGTACAGATCCTGCGAAACGCGATTCATCAGCTGCGCTTCGGCCACCTTCACGCGACCTTCCATGAGGTCGATGATGGCTTCCTTGCTCGAGTTCTGCAGCATCTCGAGGCCGGAGATGACCACAGACGCCGCGTACTGCGAGATGCCGAACTGAGCGGACGAGATGGGGGAGTTCGCCGCCACGTTGATGGTCTCGTAACCGCTGTACGAGTTCGCCGTGATGGTCGAGGTGTCGTTGTACATGATCTCTTCGAAGATCACGTTACCGCCGCCGAACGGCCGGACGTTGCCCTTGTCCTTCAAGCGACGAAGGGCCGCGTTGTTGTTGGTCACGTTGTCGGCCAGCTTCCCCGAACGGTTCTGGATCGTGGTAGCGATGATGTCCGACACTGCGCTGTTGGCAAAAGCCATAGCTTGTATCTCCTATCAGGGTTTATATGCGCCCGCTACCAGCGTGGGCGTCGAACGCCGCGCTGAGAGCAGACCGTATGTCGTCACCCTGCTGTGACACCGCTGTCGCTGACCCTGTAGGGGTGCTGCTTCTCGGACTCACTGCAGCAGACCGCGCGCGTTGCGCGGCCTGTCGTGCGGCTTGCTGGCGCGCAGCTTCTTGCGTCTGGCGTTGTTCCGCCTGGTAACGCTCGAAGATGTCGTCCCGCAGCCGCACCGCCTTTTCGTACGCCTCCTTCAGGTCGACGGCAAGACCAGCCTCAAGTAATTGGGCCATGTCGTCCTTCACGTCGTCCAGGTAAGGCGCACTCTCGGCGAATTCGTCAATCTCCCGGTTGATGCGCGTTTGTTCTTCGCGCGCCTGCCGCTGCTCCCACGTCTCCACCTTGTTCTGGAGCGCGGTGAGCGTGTTCATGAGTTCCGGCGGCACGTAACCGCCGTGCTGGCCATCGCCCTGCGGCTGGCCCAGGTATTCCGCCACGCCGACGGCGCTGGCGATGCTCTGCAGCAGCGCGAGCTTCTGCTGCGGCGAGCCGGCCGCGAGGACGTGGTCAATCTCCAGCAACCGGCCCAGGTACTGCGTCGGCTCGACGCCGTACTGCTGAAAACGCGGCGCGTGGGGTTCCAGCAACTGGTGGAACTCCCGCGCGCGGTCAGCTTCGCTCTTGTAGGTCGAGACACCCTTCGCGTACTGCTGCTCGCGCTCGAGCAGGTAGTTCGCCATGTCGGGGTCGTTGTCGACCAGCGCGTCCCACTTCGCCTGGAAATCTTTCTTCCACGACGAGGGGCGCGCGGGGCGCTGCGGCTGCGCAGTCTCGGGCGCAAGCGGGGCGCCGTCAAGTTTCTGCTGCGCAGCCTCTTCCGCCTTGGCGAAACGGCCAGCGGCGTCGCGCGCACGCTCAGCGCGGGCTTCGGACTCTGCGGCGGACTCTACAGGCGCGCGTGATTCGACCGCGGTGTTCTCCGCAGGCGCAACCTCGTCAAACGCCGCTTCTACGGTGTCTCGGAGAGTAGTCTCGTCTGACAGCTCAGGCATGAATCAGTCCTCAGTTCGCCATGGCGGTGTAGACCGCATCGCGGTGGGTGTTGGTGGCGTCCGCTTCGGTGGTGGTGCACCACCGCGACGTGCCGGGTTTGACCGTTGAGCGCGACGACGAATAGGTGAGCGCCGTCACGTAGTACATCGACGTCGCGCCCAGGTCGTAGCTCTTGGTGACCTGGAAGAAACGCCGGTTGGTGTCGGAGCCGTTCAGTGCCGCTTCCAGCGCGGCGGCGGTGAGCTGTGCCATGGTTTACCTCAGTCGCTCGTTGGCGAGATCGATGATCTGCTGCTTCAGACCCGGCGGCGGGGCCGGCGGCGTCCACTTCTGAACTTCGTTGCCGACCTCGATGCAGCCGTTGATTTTCAGGTGCGCGCGGTGGTCGCGGCGTGACTGCACGACATGGCCGTCGATCTGCGAGATGTACGGCTGAATGTCGGGCATGACCTGCCAGGACGTGCGGCGGTGCTCCTGCTCGTACTGCTCACGCGGGACGAGCTTGCCGGTCTTGGGGTCTTGGATGTAGCGCTTCATCAGCTGCGGCCTGCGGTCACCCACGACACGGTCAGCTTGGACGCGCCGGCCGTCACGATGGTGCAGCCGATGGTGAAGTCGATGTCGTGCAGGTAATCGCCCTCCGCGATGCTGGCTTTCAACACCGCCTTGATGGTCCCGCTGGCCGCCGTGTTGTCATACACGGTGATGGTGCCTGCCGCCGTTTCTGTCAGGCAGAGTTCGTGCACAATGCCCGGCCCGGGGAACACCGTGGTGGTGGTCGCCGTCGAAATGTAGGTGGAGTTGTAACCGGACTGCTGCATGCTTAGCTCCTGTGGCCCCCGCAGGGCATGTAAAACCTATTCGGCGCCGTAGCTGGCGTGTTCCATGGCTTCGCCGTCCTTGGCAGCGCCGGCTTGTTCTGCGGCCGCAGCCTTGGAGGCAGCGCTGATGCGCGCGACCTCGAGTTGAGTGTCGGCCTTGAGCTGTGCTTCCCAACGCTTGAATGCGTCCTCTCTGCCAGCGGCAAGCTCTTCTACCTTGAGCCGCATGGCTTCCAGTTGGGCTTCCAGCACGGTTTCGCGTTGCTTGGCCTGCTGCTCCATCTGCAAGCGCTGCTGCTCTGCGGCCTGCTCCATTTGGAGCCGCTGCTGCTCGGCCTGACCTTCGAACTGCAGGCGCTGCTGCTCGAGCTGCGCTTCCTGCTCGGCCTGCTGCTGCGCGGGATCTGGCTGCGGCTCGGGGTTGGCGAGCTTCTCCTGCATCTGCGCGATGGCTTGGTCGATGACGCCTTCGAAACTGCGCGCTGCCTTGAAGCCGCTCGCGCCGAACTTGACGCCTTCGAGCGCCATGGGGGCGAGGTCGGGGGCTTGCTGGATGATGTCCTTGGCCTGGCCCAAGAACTGTCCCAGCGCGTTCAGGAACTCGACGCGGTTGTCCTTTTCCTCTTGCTCGTCCAGGTAGACCATGCTGTCCGCAGCGATGTCGATGCGGAACTTGAGCAGCGGGTTCTCGGACTCGGCGTCTGGGTTCATCGCACGGTCGCCGAGCAGAAGCTGCATGGCGGGTTGGATGTACTGCTGGTCAATCTGTTGGAGCTGGTCGGCGCTCGACATGCGGAGGATGGTGTCCGGCGCGAACTTGCCGCAGATGATCTGCGCCTTCAAGCGCAGCATGTCGGTCGCGAAGCGCGCCACTTCGTCCTGGTAGGACTTGAGACGCAGCGAAGCGTACTGGCCTTTCAGCTGCTGGGCGGTGGCGGTTTCCGACGCAACGGTGTTGCCGCGGATGATGTCGGAGATGCCGGTAATCTCGTAGACCTGCCCCTTGATCTGC
Source organism: Myxococcota bacterium (assembly GCA_964230235.1). Taxonomy (GTDB): domain Bacteria; phylum Myxococcota_A; class UBA9042; order UBA9042; family UBA9042; genus SXRM01. The sequence continues at coordinate 3,633 of CAXRHS010000689.1, read as the reverse complement.
TCCATCGCCGTGTAGGTGTGCTGAAGGCACTGCGCGATGGGCTCGATTTCGACCAGGTCAATGGCACCCTTGAGCCCGCCCTTTTCGGCGAACTGGTGCCAGTTGTCCACGGGGACCAGCGCGTTGGTGTTCTGCTCGTCGAAGAGCCGCTGCAGCGCCGGGATACTGGAGTCGTAGGTGCCCCTGATCTGCAGTGCCTTGACCAGCCCGTCAATGCGGTTGGCGGCGAGATCGAGCAGCCGTGCCTGGTCTTGGTAGAGCGTGAAATCCGGCAGTGGGATGAGCGACTCACCGCTCAGCGTCGCGTAGAGCGGCTTCGGGCACGGAAAGAAGCCCTGCAATCCAAGCGGGTCGTCGCGCACGTCGAGCGGCTCGGAGAGGTTCTTCTCGATCCAGTAGACCTTCTTTCGGCCCTTGTCCCAGATCTCGTAGATGCACGCCTTGTCTGCCGCGGCGCCGGCCGTCGAGGTGTAGGTCTTGGGGTCTTTCTCGGGGTCTGACGTGTAGGACAGCTTTGCGGCGACATCATCGCCGAAACGGCTGGCAGCGGCCTGCTTGTCCAGGTAGACCCGGCGGTAGACGATGTCCACCTCTTCCCAGGTACGCGCGACGCTGTGCCCGAAGTCCCGCCACTGGACGTAGTCGACCGGCGCGCACTCGTAGTCGAGCTCTTCCTCCGGCTCGTCCTTGTCCTCCGTGACCTGCACACCGTCAACCGGCAGACCCTGCTGGACCGCTCGCATGTGCGGCTCGTAGCGCGCCCACGCCGTGCCGCGACCGCCCAGGAAGCGGTCGAGAATGCACTGGCGGAGCGTCGCCGCGTAGTCCGGGTATTGCTCGATTTCGTAGGTGATGACGCGCTCGAGGATGAGCGCGGCGACGCGGCCGACCGGGTCTTGGTCTTGGAACCGGCGGCGGACATCGGCCTTCGGGAGTTTGGCGAAGGTCGCCGCGGAGAGCGTCTGCACGTTTGACCAGAGGATGTTGAACTTGACGTTCGCCTCCATCTGGATGTTGTCGGTGGTGTCGTCTTTGTAGCGCTGCAGCAGCTTTTCGACGCGCGTCACCCACTGCTTGAAGCGGTCGTCGTAGCGCGCGATGGTGTCCAGGTAGCGCTGGACCTCGGGGGTCCGCTCGCTGGCGCGCTGCAGGGGGATGACGTCAGCCACAGGTCAGATCCGCCTATAGCGGCTGTTCCGCCGCGCGTGGTCCTGCCACATCTGGTCGAGCGACTCGACCGTAAACATGCCGACCTGGACGTTGCCGATGGGCTTCTGTGGCGCCTGGGCGGTCACTTTCGGAATTTCCTCCTGGAGCATTGCTGCACCGTAGCAAAACGCCTCACTCGCATGGGACGCCCAGTCGTGCTTCGGGTCTTTGCTGAAGCTCGACGTCTCGGCGTTGAACTCAAACTGCCACGAGCGTAGCGCGTCTAAGCCGTCCTTACAACGATTCGAGCTAAAACGGCAGTGCCTTATAACCAAACGCGCGGCGTTGATGTAGTCGGCCTTCTTCATCTGCGGCACAACCCGGAGCTTGGCCTGGCCGAATTTCTTGATGAAGGTCTCGACCGCCGAGTGCTTGGCCGCGAAGGTCTTGGCCTTGGCGTCGTGGGGTAACCAGATCCGCTCGAGCTTGTAGTCGTTGTCGCGGAGCCGAAGGTTAAGCCGGTCGGCCCATTCTTCGGCGTCGAGCCCCGAATCCTCGTCGTAGTCCACCAGCCGGAATCCGCCCGGGCACGGCTGCCAGAACCACCAAGCGCTGGTGTCGTAGCGCCCGATGTCCGCTGATATGACGATGCCCATGCCGTCCGGGTCGTACTCGACCTCGGGGCTGACTCGCCCGGTTTTCTCCGCCTCTTCCATGTACCGGCCGAGCACGGAGCCGACGTTCGCGGCGCTCCAGTCGCAGAGATACTCCTGGCGGAACAGCTCTTCCGGCATGGTCGCCTTCAGCCCGTCCAGGGTCTCCTGGCTCAGCAGGTTCGTGTCGTGGACGGTGAGCAGGGAGGCGAACCAGTTGGGTGACTGGATGGCGTACTGGTGAAGGTCGTAGGCGTGGTTGTAGCCGCGGGGTGTGGTGATCACCACTTCGGTCCCATCGGCCGCCGCCAGGCCAGGGAGCAGCATGGGGCGGGCCGCGGGGTGCATCAGCGCGAACTCCGACCAGGTAATGTGGATGGGGAAGGCGCCCACCAAGCCGTTGTAGTTGTCCGCGCCGACCGGCTGCCAGATGGAGCCGTTGACCAGCTCGAGCTTCATCTCGTGGTCGTTCCGCTTTTTCACCATCTGCGGCGGAAACGACGCGTCAATCAGCCGCTGACCGTCCGGGGTGATGGCGTCCCACACCACTTTCCGCGCGTCGGCGTAGTTCGGCAGCGCGTGCCAGTAGAGCCCCGGCCGCTGCATGGCCAGCAGCCCTTCCAGGTAGGTGCAGACGCGGTCTTTGCCCGCCTTGCGGTGCCAGATGCAGCTCGCGTGCTTGCCGCCCTTCTGGAAATATTGGATCAGCTCGCGCTGATGCGGCCGGGCTTTCAGCGTGACGGCGATTTCAGGCATGGGGGAGGGTCACGGGGCCGTGCTTTTGCCGCTCGCCCACGTCCCGACGACCTTTTCGGCCGTGCGTCCGACCACGTAGCCGCCAATGCCGATCTGCAGCAGGTGCCACAGCTGCTCCGGCATTTCGAGCATCGGCGCATCGGCCCAGAACAGCCGCAGGTAGGGGTACAGGATGTAGTTGTTGGCGACGATGGCGGTGAACGTCAGCATGGTGAGCGGCCGCCACTGCGAGGTGAGCGGATGCTCGCTCTGCGCCTCGGCCACGACCACGCGGGTCGCCGCCTCTATCTCCGCCAGTTGGCCAGCTTGCTGCAGCTCAATCAGCTTGCGCTGCGCTTCGGCCTTCGCGGCGGGGTCGGGAATGAGCTTCTCGATGATGCGGAGCCCGACGTCCAGCAGCGGGATCACGTCAGCTGTCCTCCGCGCCGTAGTTCAGATTGTCCGCCATGCGGTTCATCCACCCGGCGCCGTAAATCGCCCACTTGGGGTCGCGGACGTAGGCGCGGATGCGCTGCGCGGCGACCCGCATGATGACGTCGGACTCCGTCAGCGCGTTCAGCGCGGCGAGCGTCACCGGCCCGATTTTGCCGTCCGCCACCACGCCGAGCGCGCGCTGCACGCCCTTGATAGCTCCATCCACGCCGGCATTCACCGCGTAGTCGAACAGCTGAAAGCCTACCCCGTCGTGGAAGCGCTCGACGCGCAGCGGGGTGAGGTAATCCAGCTCGTAGATCAGCGCAGCGTGTTCGCGGGTCAGGCTGGCGATGTCGCGCTCGGGATAGGCCGCTGCGCTGATCCCGTACTTCGTCCCCTTCAGCACCCCCTCCCCTGGCCGACCGCCCGTCCAGTTACCAGGATCCTGGGGATCGAGACTCAGCCCACCTTCGTGGCCGAACAGGCGCTCCAACCACTCGACGGTCTGCGGAATGCTCATGGGTTTGGGCGCGGCGGCCTCAGTACGTCGGCCGGGCGCGGTCTCGACCACGCTTGCGCTCGCGGAGCGCGCGGGCCGTGTCGTGGGGGTTGGGCGCCGGTTTGGGCGGCGCCGGGGCGGGTTTCGGCGCGGGGGTCACCG
>CAXRHS010000688.1:0-8644 GCA_964230235.1 Myxococcota bacterium | reverse complement strand
CGGCTACGTGATGGCGGTCGAGAAGTTGATGGGCGTCGAGGTGACGCCGCGCTGTTCGTACATCCGCATGCTCATCTCGGAGCTGAGTCGGGTTACCGATCACCTGACCTCAATTGCGGCCGGTGCGCTGGAGCTCGGCGGGTTTACGCCGTTTCTGTACGGCGTCGAAGCCCGCGAGACCCTCTACCCGATTGTCGAAGAACTGTGCGGCGCGCGGCTGACCACCAGCTACACGCGCATCGGCGGCCTGCGTGGCGATCTCCCCGACGGCTACGGCGACCATGTGCTGTCCGCGATGGACAAGGTCTTGTCGCTGATGGACAAGATGGACAAGCTGCTGACCAAGAATCGTATTTTCTACGATCGCATGATCGGCACCGGGCAACTGTCACAGCAAGACGCGATCGCCTATGGCGTGACCGGCGTCATGTTGCGCTCGCCCGGGGTGGCCTGGGATTTGCGCAAGCATCAGCCCTACTTGCACTCCAACGAGTTGGATTTTGACGTCATCGTCGGTCACCAGGGCGACAACTACGACCGCTACCTGTGCCGGTTCGAAGAAATCCACCAGTGCAACAAGATGATGCGGCAAATCCTGCGCCAGATGCCGGGTGGCCCCGTCAACGTCGCCGACTGGCACGTGGTGCTGCCGCCCAAGGACGCCGTCTACAACTCGATTGAAGGCATGATCGCCCACTTCAAGTTGAACATCGACGGCCACCAGGTGCCGGCCGGCGAAGCCTACCAGGCCGTCGAAGGCGGCAACGGCGAGGTCGGCTTCTACGTGGTATCCCAGGGCAACGGCCGGCCGTACAACGTGCCCGTGAGCGCGCCGTGCTACTACGCCATGGGCGTGCTCAAGAAGCTGGTGGTAGGCGGCATGCTCGCCGACATCGTGCCGACGTTTGACACCCTGAACATGATTGGCGGCGAAGTGGACCGCTAGTCGGTCGCCGCCCAAGAAAGGTCACCCATGCCCAAGGTCACCATTGACGGCCGCGAGATCGAGGTCGCCCCCAAGACCACGATCCTGCGCGCGGCCAAACAGGTCGGCGTCGAAATCCCGGTGTTTTGCTACCACCCCGGGCTGTCGATTGCCGCCAATTGCCGCATGTGCCTGGTTGAAATCGAGAAATGGCCCAAGCCCCAGCCGGCATGCTACACCGAGGTGGGCGAGGGCATGGTCATCCACACGGCCACTGCCAAGGTCAAGGCGACCCAGGAAGCGGTGCTGGAGTTCATTCTGCTCAATCACCCAGTCGACTGTCCGGTGTGCGATCAGGCCGGCGAATGTGTGCTGCAAGAGCACTACGTGACCTACAGCGCCAAGGCCTCGCGGTTGAGCCACGGCAAGACCGGCAAACCCAAGGCCAAACCGCTCGGGCCGACCGTGGTGCTCGACGCCGAACGCTGCATCGTGTGTACGCGCTGCGTGCGCTTCTGCGAGGAAGTGACCAAAACCAATGAGCTGACCGTCGAGGATCGCGGCGAGCACGCCGAGATCACCACGCCCGCCGGTGTCGAGCTCGACAATCCCTACTCGTTGAACGTGGTGGACATTTGCCCGGTCGGCGCGCTGACATCGCGGCAGTTCCGCTTCCAGCGGCGGGTGTGGTTCTTGGACATGAAGCCCAGCGTGTGCACGGGTTGCGCGCGCGGTTGCGCAGTGCGGGTCGACTCGCACGCCAACAAAGTCGAGCGCGTGGTGCCGCGCTACAATCCGGACGTCAACGGCTACTGGATGTGCGACGCCGGTCGGCAAAGCCTCGACGAGCTGCGCGAGCACGCGCTGACCGCCGGCTGGACGCCGGGGCCCAACGGCGAAGCGCGGCAGTCCAACGCCCAAGACGGCCTGCGGGTGGTGGCCGGCTGGCTGGCGCAAGCGCGCACGGATCAAAGCAAGGTCGCGATCGCGCTGTCGGCGTCGCTCAGCAACGAAGACCTGTACGCCTGGGGCCGGCTGGCCAAAGAGATGGCGGCCGATGTGTACCTCGTGCGCAAGGCGGCCGGGCAGGGCGATGCGCTGTTGCGGCATGCCGACCAGGACTGCAACCTGACGGGCGCACAAGCCATCCTCGCCGCGATTGCGCCGCCTGCAGGCGACCTGGGCCAACTGGCCGCGCGCGCGGGCGATTACGCCGTGGCGATCGCCGTCGATCCGGACGCCGCTGGCGGTTTGGACCTTGCCGATGCCTGGCAGGGCGTGGAGCGGCGAGCTGCGTTGACGTGCTTGCCCGGTCCGGTCGCCGAATCGGCGCAAGTGGTGGTCCCGCTGACGCCGCTGCACAACCGCGAGGGCACCATCACCAACGCCAGTGGCTGGGTCCAGCGGCTTGGCCAGCCGCTCAAGGCGGCGGTCACGACGGTCGCCCCGCACGTGGCCGCGGCGGCGCTTGCCCCGTCTGCGATCGAGGTGCTGCTCGACTTTGGCGAGAAGACCAGGCCGGCCGACCTGTTTGCGCGGGTAGCGGCGGCGGTGCCCGCGTTCATGCACCTGACCTACGGCGAAATCGGCGATCTGGGTCGCGGCCTGACCAACGGCGGTGAACTCGCGCCGGCCCGGCCGCGGGTCGACGGCACGCCGCAGTGGGAGCCGGACACGGTCACGCCATCGCACCAGCGACCCTTCCAGTTGCGCCGCGGCGCATAACCACTGCGCGCGCACACGGAGCAAGCCATGCCATTGACCGGAAACGTGATTCTCGACCTCATGCTGTGGACGGTGCTCAAGTTCGCCGCCTTCGTGCTGGTGTTCGTGATGGGCACCGCCACCGTGCTGACCTGGCTGGAGCGCAAGTACTCAGCGGTCATCCAGAATCGCATCGGCCCCAACCGCGCCAACCTGGGCTCGCTGCGCCTGGGCGGTCTGCTGCACATGCTGGCCGACCCGATCAAGATGCTGACCAAAGAGGACTTTTCGCCCGACACCGCCAATCCGTGGATGTTCAGGCTGGCCCCGCTGGTGGCGTTCGTGCCGGCGATGGTGGTGTTTGCGGTCATTCCGTTCGGGCCCGGCGAGCACATGATGATCGCCAACACCGAGCTTGGCATCCTGTTCATCTTCGCGATCGCCAGCTTGAACGTGTACGGCAGCGTGATGGGCGCCTGGGCCAGCAACAACAAGTGGTCGCTGATGGGTGGTCTGCGCATTTCGGCGCAGATGGTCAGCTATGAGGTGGCGATCGGCTTGACCCTGTGCGGCGTGTTCATGATCTACGGATCGACCGACTTGCAGGACATCGTGGTGGCGCAGGGCGCGACGCTGGGCGGCGTGCTGCCGGCGTGGGGTGTGTTTACGCAGCCGCTCGCGGCTGTCCTGTACCTGACCTGTGCGATCGCCGAGAACAAGCGGGCGCCGTTCGACGTGGCCGAGGCCGAGTCGGAACTGACCGCCGGCTACTGGACCGAGTACAGCGCCATGGGGTTCGCGGTGCTCGCGCTGGCCGAGTTCGTCGAAATCGTGCTGATTGGCTGCGTCGGGGCCACGCTTTTCCTGGGCGGGTGGCAGATTCCCGGCGTCCACGGCGATACGCCCGCCATCATGGCGGCCCAGGTGGCTGCGTTTCTGCTCAAGACCCTGTTCGTGATCTGGCTGCAGTTGACCATTCGCTGGACGCTGCCGCGCTTTCGCTACGATCAGGTGATGCGGCTGGGCTGGCGGATTCTGCTGCCGGCGGCGCTGGTCAATCTGGTGGTCACCGGGGTCGCCTTGATGTGGATTGACCGCAACTAGCTGAACCCACCACGCATTTCGCATTTCGGAGCCGCCAATGGGCAAACTGGTCAACCGCGTCGAACCCGATCTGGTGCTGCAGAGCTACGTTGTCGAGGCCGCCAAAGGCGTGACCTTGGTCACCCGCCAGTTCCTGCGCAACCTGTTCGGCCGCAAGGACATCGTCACGGTCCAATACCCAGAGGAGCGCAAGCCGTATACGCCGCGCTTTCGCGGCAAACACTTGCTGACCAAACGCGACGACGGCCAGGTGCGGTGCGTAGCGTGCATGTTGTGCGCGACCGCGTGTCCCGCCAACTGCATCACCATCGTGGCCGCCGAGCACCGCGATGCCGACATCGAGAAGTACCCGACCACCTTCGAGATCGACCTGCTCAAGTGCATCTACTGCGGTTTTTGCGAAGAGGCCTGTCCCTGTGACGCCATCCGCATGGACTCGGGCGTGCACACGCTGCCGACCTTTACCCGCCGCGACCAGAAGGCCGGCAAGGTCAACTTGCTCGAACTGGCCAAGCTGTCCACGGCGGCCCAGGGCGGCGAATACCGCGCAGAGAGCCACGCGGGTGCACAGCACGGTCGCGGCGGCCACCACTGACACCGTCGGCCCAGCCTTGCGCGCAAGGCCACGGCGCCTAAGGACCCGTGCAAAAACAAGTCGATCGACACAAGCGCGGAGCGGAGCGGCGAGTCGACTTGCAAAGTCGCGAGCTTGCGACCCACTTGGCAAGCAACGGGCCAACGTGGAAAATCGAATAGATTTTGCACGGGCCCTAACGTAGGCGCGGGCGCGCGAGGTACTCCGTGGTTTTCGGCGATCGCAAGGACAAAGACCGGCAAGGTCAGGCGACGGACGCGGCGGGCGACGGCGACGGCGGCTTTCTGCCCGACATCGTGCGGCGCGCCGTCGAGCGCAGCGTCAACGTGGTGCTGCAGGGCGACGATGAGCGCAAGAAGCTGGTCGCGGCGCTGTTTCCCAAAGAACTCGTCAACACCGTGGTCCAGACTGCGCTGACGGCCGTCGATGGCACCAAGCGCGAAGCGGTCGAGATGGTCGGCCGCGAGATGCAGCAGTTCCTGCAACAGCTCAACCTTGCGGACGAAATCAGAAAGGTCCTGACCAGCGTCAGCTTTGAGATCCGCACCGAAGTGCGGTTCGTGCCCAACGAGGACGGCACCTTGCGCACCGAGGTCAAGGGGGCGGCGACACCCAAAATCAAGCGTGCGCCGGCCAAGAAACCGCGCAAGCGGCCGGCTGCAAAGACCAGGGCCAAAGTAGCCGAAGCCAAAGAGCCACCGCCGACGCGGTCGCCCAGTCCAGCGGCGGTGGCGGCCGCGATTCCGGGGGCGCTGACCGACGCTGTGCAGGACGCGGTGGTGGGGACAACCCGCAGGGTGCGCAACGTCGTCGACCGGCTTGCCGAAGGCGCGGCCGATCTGGCGGAGTTGGCCAGCAGCGACGACGACTGACTGCTCAACCGGCCGATTCTGCGACACATTCGTGACGTTGCGCACAACGGTGCGTTGACAGTCGGGGCGCCCGCGACTAAACTCGGACTAGAACGGTCGCAGTTGCCGACCGATCGCGAATGCCGCGGTGGGCGGCAGCAGGCCCAGACCAAAATCGGCCCAGACCACGATCATGATTCGACTGTCTCGCAAATCCGATTACGGGCTGGTCGCACTCAAGGCCTTGCGCGCCCTGGATCCCGGCGACGCGCTGTCGGCGCGCGAATTGGCCGCCCAGCTTGGGCTGCCCGGCGACATGACGCCCAAAGTGCTGGCGCGCTTGGCCCAAGCGGGCCTGGTCGAGTCGTCGATGGGCAAGGCCGGCGGCTATCGGCTGGCGCGCGACGCGGGCGACATCTCGGTCGCCGAGGTGGTGCGCGTGCTCGACGGCGAACCGGGGCTGGCGCCCTGCCGCGAAGGCATCTTGGAGTGCAACCGCATTGAAACGTGTGACATCAAGCACCCGCTCGACAACCTGCACCAGGAAGTGATGCGCGTGTTGCAGGGCATGAGCATCGCCCAACTGTAGCCCGAGGACCCGATGGCCGTGCAGACGCCGATCTACCTGGACAACCACGCCACCACCCGCTGCGATCCGCGCGTGGTCGAAGCGATGGTGCCGTATTTTTCCAACCACTACGGCAACGCCGCTTCGCGGACGCACGTGTTTGGCCGCATTGCCGAAGAAGCGGTGGACAAGGCCCGGGCGCAACTGGCGCGCGCAATTGGCGCGGCCACCGACAAAGAAATCGTGCTGACCTCGGGCGCGACCGAGAGCGACAACCTGGCCATCAAGGGCGCGGCGCGCATGTACCGCGACCGCGGCGATCACCTGATTACGGTGTGCACCGAGCACAAGGCGGTGCTCGACGCGCACCACGCGCTGGAGCGCGAGGGATTTCGGGTGACGTTCTTGCCGGTCGGCGCCGATGGTTTGATCGACCTGGAGCAGCTTGCGGCGGCAATGACCGACCAGACCATCCTGGTGTCGGTGATGGCCGTCAACAACGAAATCGGCGTCGTCCAGCCGCTGCAGCGTATCGGCAAGCTGTGCAAAGAGCGCGGCGTGCTGTTTTTTTGCGACGCGGCGCAGGCGATCGGCAAGGTGCCGATTGACGTCGAAGCGATGCACATCGACCTGCTCGCGTTCACCGCGCACAAGATCTAGGGCCCCAAGGGCGTTGGCGCGCTGTGGGTGCGGCGCAAGAATCCGCGCGTGCGCTTGGAGCCGCTTTTCCACGGCGGTGGCCACGAGCGCGGCCTGCGGTCGGGTACGCTCGCGGTGCCGCTCATCGTGGCGTTTGGCACAGCAGCCGAACTCGCCGTGCGCGAGATGCCCGAAGAGTCCGCGCGCGTCTTGGCGCTGCGCCAGCGGCTGTGGGATGGCCTGCGCCAGAACCTGACCCACGTGCACCTCAACGGTGACTGGTCGGCGCGCGCGCCGGGCAACTTGAATGCGTCGTTCGCGTACGTCGAAGGCGAGAGCCTTTTGATGGGCATCAACGACATTGCGGTGTCGTCCGGGTCGGCGTGTACGTCGGCTTCGCTTGAGCCCAGCTACGTGCTCAAGGCGCTCGGCGTCGATGACGAGATGGCGCACACCTCGATCCGCTTTGGCATTGGCCGCTTCAACACCGAACAAGAAATCGACTACACCATCGCCCGCGTGACCGAGGTGGTCCACCGGCTGCGCGAGATGAGCCCGCTGTGGGAGATGGTGCAAGAGGGCATCGACCTCAAGACGGTCAACTGGGTCGGCCACTAGGCCGCGAACGGAATTCACCATGGCGTACAGCGACAAAGTGCTCGACCACTACAATGCGCCGCGCAATGTCGGCGCGCTGCCCAAGGACGACCCAAACGTCGGCACGGGCGTCGTCGGCGCTCCAGAGTGCGGCGCTGTGATGAAGCTGCAGATTCGCGTCAACGCGGACGGCGTCATCGAAGAGGCGCGCTTCAAGACCTTTGGCTGCGGGTCCGCGATCGCCTCGTCGTCGCTGGCCACCGAATGGGTCAAAGGCAAGACGCTGGACCAGGCTGCCACGATCCGCAACACCGACATCGTGCAGGAACTGAACCTGCCGCCCATCAAGATTCACTGCTCGGTGCTGGCCGAAGACGCCATCCGCGCCGCACTCGCCGACTACAAGGCCAAGCAGGCCGCAGCCGCGTAGCGCGCGCGGTGCGGCCGCATCCCGAAATTTGCATTGCGCACCTTGGCCAGCCAGTTGGCTGGCAGGCCGCTCACGAGGGAAGCTGAACATGGACACCGTTGCGATGACTTCGACCGCGCCTGCGCCCGCCGTGGCCCCGCCGCCTGCCGTGCCGATGGTCCAGATCTCCGAGGCCGCCGTGGCGCGCCTGAACGAAGTTGCCAACGAGCAGGGCGTCGAACTGGTCGGCGTGCGGGTCGGTGTGACCGGCGGCGGCTGTTCGGGGTTGAGCTACGTGCTCGATTTCGATACTGCCCCGCGGCTGGGCGACAGCGTGTTCGGCGAGCGCCCCAAGATCTTCGTCGACCGCAAAAGTCTGGTGTTTTTGAGGGGAACGACCCTCGACTTCGAAGGCGGGCTGAACGGCAAAGGGTTCACCTTCAAGAACCCGAACGCCAAGGCCAGCTGTGGGTGCGGCAGCAGCTTTTCGGTGTGACCCCAGCCATGGCCGTGCAATTGCACAGTTTCGTCCGTTCGGGCGAGACCCCGCCCACCCCGCGCCCCTTTGCCGAAGGGCCAGACGGCCAGATCGACCTGCGCCGGACCTTTGCGCCCGCCGAACCGCCGACGCCGTGGCAGGTCCTGGGCTTGCCGCCGCGGCTGGACTTGGACATCGCCGCTGTTGAGTTGCGCGTGCGTGGCCTGATTCGCGCGCTGCACCCGGACCGCGTCCACGTCGAGGGACCCGAGGCAGTCGCCGATGCGCAGCGCCACACGGCGCTGGTCAACGACGCGTGGCGGACGCTGCGCGACCCCGAGCGGCGGGTGGCCTGGCTGCTCGATCACCTGGGCAAGACCCAAACGGCGCTGCCGGCGGCCTTGGCGATGGCGCTTTTCGATCGCAACGAGCAAATCGACGAAGCCCAGGCAGATCCGCAAGCTGGCGCGCCCCAACTTGCGGCAATGCGGACCGAAGTACAGGGCGAGCGCGCCCATCTGCGCCTGGACCTCGCAGCCGCCAGCGCCCGCTATGACGCGGCACAGGCTGCCGGCGATGCCGAGCGCGCCGAAGCGGCGCTGGCCGAACTGCGCACGCTGATGGCGCTCGGCCCGGCCCTCGACAATCTGCTGGCCCGCTTGGGCTGAAGGCACCGGCACCTATGGCAATTCAGTTTGGAGCGGCCGCGCCCGCCCGCCGCGCCCCCGCGGGCGGCCTCGATCTCGGCACCACCACCAGATACGGCCAGAGTTT
>CAXRHS010000687.1:0-2246 GCA_964230235.1 Myxococcota bacterium | reverse complement strand
CTGGCCGCGGTGCGCTGCGGCACGATGCCGTCGCCTTCGCCCCACAGCACCAGCGTCGGGTGGGCGAGGTCCGGCAAGCGCGCCTCCAGCGCGCGCAGGTCGCGGCCATAGTGCTGGGCGACGACGAGCGCGGCGTGGCGGGCGCCCGGCGTGTCGAGCGGCGCCAGAAACTGCTGAACAAACGCCCGGTCGCGGGCCAGGTCCGCATAGGCAACGTGTCGTAAACCAAGGCGCAATGCCAGCTTGACACCGGGAACGCTCAGCAAAGGTTCCCAAGCTGCGTGCTGAAGCGCCAATGCGACATTGAAAATCCCCAGATCGCGACCGGCCGGGTTGACCAGAACCAGGCGATCACAGCGGTCGGGCGCCAGCAGAGCGACCTGCAAAGCCAGCGCCCCGCCAAGCGAATTGCCAACCCAGTGCGCGCGCACCAGGCCGACCGCGTCGCACCAACGCAGCACGCGCTCGGCCTGCGTCGCCAGGCGGTAGCCGGCATGACGAGGCTTGTCGCTCCAGCCAGAACCCGGCAAGCACAGCGCATGGACGGTATGGTGCTCGGCCAGCGCGTCGAGGTTGAGCCGCCACGCCCAGCTCGACTGCACGAAACCATGCAGAAGCACGACGTCGGGACCGCTGCCCACCGAAACATGGTGGACCCGGCCAAAACCCGCGACGTCCGTCCAGCGGCCAGTCGCATGCCACGAGCGCGAGAGGTCCACCGCGGCCTACGGAGTCGTGTCGGGGGCGCTGTTCTTGTTCAGCTCTGGCACCACGAAATCGTAGGACGCTTCAAAATCCACCCACTTGTCGGTCACTTTGCAGGTCACGGCCGCGCTTTCGGCCTTGCACGGATCGGTGTGCGACGAGTCGAAAAAGAACATCGGCGCGCGGCCCTTGAGGCTGCCGCTGAACTTGCCGCCTGGTGAGGCCGACCACTTGTCGACGTCGAGAGAACCATTGGCGGTTGGGCAAGTGGTGCGGTAGTTCCAGGTGTCGAGCTTGATGTGGACGAGCGGCGCCTTGCAGCCGAACTTGTAGTTGCCGGCCTGACCGGTGTTGACCGGAAAGCCAGGCGCCTCGATGAGAATGCCAAAGCGCAGTTGAAATGCCAGGTTGATGATGGTCGGCTTGCCGTTGGCCGAGGTTGCCGGCTGCGGAATGGTGTCTTCGAGGCCAAAGGCCACGGCGGGCGGCGTCAAGTGGGTATTGCCGTAAATCAGCACGCTGTCGATTTGGGTCAGGTCGCGATCCACCTCGAAAACGCGGCCGTCAAACGGTCCGCCGTGGAATTCAAAGCGCGCCGAATAGAACTGCACCCGCGCCGCCGTATCCTTGGCGGCGGTGTCGGCGACGGCGGTCGCATCGGTGGCGCCCGCATCGGTGGTCGTGCTCGCTGCGGGCGCGGGCTCGCCGCAAGCGGTCGCCAGTGTCAGCCCCACCAGCGCAACGAGAATTCGTTTTGCATTCATCACGCTGTCTCCCACAACGCAAACAAGTGCGGCAAATCTCAGGCGCACGGCGCGGTTGCAAAGCCGGCGCGCAACCGCGACACTACACCATCTTGCGCCGCGCGGCACCTGCGATTCGGCCGGCCGGCGGCGCGCGGCGTTCACAAGGGCACGATTGCATGCACACCCTCTTGAATTCGTTGGCCGGCGCGCGCGGTTGCGGCCGGCCCTTGCTTGTCTGGTTCGCACTGGCCGTGGCACTTTTCGCTGCGTGCGGCGAGGTGCAGGTGGCCGACGTCGACGGCACCATCCTCGCCGCCGCTGACACCGGCGCCACCGGCGACACGGGCGGCGGGTCGGGCGACACAGGCGGCGGCAGCGGCGGCAACAAGGCGCCCACGGTCAAGGTCAACAGCCCGGCCAACGATGCCGTGTTCAGCCCGGGCCAGAAGATCCACTTTGTCGCCACGATTTTCGACGACAACGATCCGCCCGATCTCATCAAGATCAAGTGGAAGGCCGGCGCCAACGTCATCTACGAAGGCAAGCTCGACGCCTCTGGCATCAGCGAGTTCGATTATGCCAACCTGTCTGGCGGCACCCAGGTCATCACCTGCGAGGCGACCGACACCAAGGGCGAAGTCGGCAAAGCGACCGTCAACCTGCTCATCAACTCGCCGCCGGGTGCGCCCGTCGTCAGCATCTTGCCGACCAACCCGACCACCACCGATGATCTGGTCGCCAACCTCGACACCCCGGCCAGCGCTCCGGATCGCACCGCCAAGGACTTGACCTATA
>CAXRHS010000686.1:0-6985 GCA_964230235.1 Myxococcota bacterium | reverse complement strand
TGGCCCGGCAGCCGATCGCGGTGCGCGCGACCGGATTGGACGACGGCGTAGACGACCCGCAAGCCCGCCTCATCGACTGCGACGTCGGTGGCATGCGGGTGGTCAGCGTGTATGTGCCCAACGGCGGCGAGCTCGGCAGCGACAAGTACGCCTACAAGCTGCACTGGCTGCAGCGGCTGCGCGCGTGGCTCGACCGCACCGGCAACCCGCAACAGCCGCTGGCGATTGGCGGCGACTGGAACATCGCACCCGACGACCTCGACGTGCGCTACCCGGCCGCGTGGAAAGACACGGTGCTGTGCGCGCCCGAGGTGCGGCGCGCCTGGCGCGACTTGCAGGCGTGGGGCCTGCGCGACGCGGTGCGCGAGCTGTACCCCGAAGACCGCATGCTCAGCTGGTGGGACTACCGCGGCGCCGGGCTGGAGCGCAACGACGGCCTGCGCATCGACCACTGGTTGTTGACCGAGTCACTGCGCAGCCGTTTGCGCGCGGCCGGCGTGGACAAGCAGGTGCGCCACGGCGACAAGCCGAGCGACCACGCACCGGTGTGGATCGAGTTGCGGGACTGACCGCGTTGCCGGTCCAAGCGATCTGGCCTACCATCGCGACCTTGCCGCGCACCGCGGTTCGCCATTGCGATGAACGCCGCTCCACCCACCGAAGGCCGCTGTCCGTTGTGCGAAGGGCTCGGCCAGCCAGGCGCACCCTGCGGTGAGCCCATCTGCGCACGCAAGGGCTATCGGGCGATCCCCGAGGCAGACTTTGCGGCCCTCAAAGCCAGCCGCCGGGCGATCGACCCGCAGATTGGCGTGCCGATCGGCCCGTGGCTGCCTGTGGGGCAACTGGGCGCGGGGGCCTTTGGCGTGGTCTACCGGGTCTTGCACGGCGACGGCCGGCAAGGCGCCCTCAAGGTGCTGGCGCGGCGGGACGACGACAGCAGTCGCGCCGCCGCCAACCTCAAGAAGTATCAGCTCGAAGCCGAGGCCCTGGCCGCGCTCGACCACCCGAACATCGTCCAGTTGCTCGATGTTGGCACCGCCAACGACGAGCCCTACCTGGTCATGGAGTTCGTGCAAGGCGGCCGGACGCTCAAAGGCATCATCGACAGCCATGTGGCCGAGGGCCGGGCCCCACAACCCGCGCTGGTCTGGCACGTCGTGCGGCAGATCCTGAGCGCACTTGGCAGCGCCCACGCGCCGCCGCGCAGCATCGTGCACCGCGACATCAAGCCCGAGAACATCATGCTGTGCGACCGCGACGGCGACCCGGCGCACGTCAAGGTGCTCGACTTTGGGCTGGCCAAGTTCGTGGCCGACGCCACCGAGACCACCCAGGCGATGGGCACGCCGGCCTACATGGCACCTGAGCAACTGTGGAAGCAGCGCATCGGGCCGTGGACGGATCTGTACGCCGTGGGCGTCATCGCCTTTGAGATGCTGTGCGGCAAGCGACCCTTTTCGGGCAATGCCGACCAGATCGTGCAAAAGAAGTCCTCGCCGGGCTGGGACGTGCTGTCCGAAGCCGCCGACCTGGGCCTGGATCCCGAAGTTCAACAGTTCTTGCGCAAGTCTCTAGCCTTCGATCCAACGGCCCGCTATGGCGACGCCGACGACATGGCGCGCGACTTTGACATCCTGCCCCCGTTCGTCGGCCTTGCCGCCGCCTATGGAGACGCCGTGGAACTCGATCCCGAAAAGCTGCGCCTCAAGCGCATGGAAGAGCAGATGCAGGCCGAGCGGCGCAAGCTCGACGAGGAAAAGCGCCGCTTGGACCAGGACCGCCAGCATTTGGACAGCCAGCGTTTGGGCCTGGCCGCAAGCGCCCCTGCGCCGCAACCCGCTCTCCAGCCACCGATGGCGCCGCAAGCGCCGCTCGGTCAGCCGGCGGCAGGCGGATCCAAGGCCGGCCTGTTCATCGGTCTTGCCGGCGGCGTGTTGCTGATTGGCATTGCGCTGGTGGTGGGCAAGGCCTACCTGAGCAAAGACGAAGCGGAACCGGCGCAGCCAGTTGCACCCGTGGCGGCACCCGCCGCGCCGGCCGAACCGCAAACGGCCGCGCAACCCGCGCCCGATGCCGCCGTCGCAGCGCCACCAGCCGAAGACGCGGCAGTCGCCGCGGCACCCGCCGCAGCTGTTGCGGACGCCGCACCAGCGGTCACCGAAGAGGTCGCGGTAGCCGCGGCCGCGGACGCCGCCGCAGCCGGCATTGACGCAACCGAGGATGCCCAAGCCGCCGCCGCAGCCGATAGCGCCCCAGCGGCCGCGCCAGCCGGCATCCAGGCGACTTCTGAAGCCGCCAAGCCTGAGCCTGCGCGCGAAACCAAGCCGGCGCCCAAGCCCAAGCGGGTCGAACCGGTCAGGCCCAAGATCGACCCCAAGATGGCGCAAGAGGCCGCGATCGCCGAGCAGTTCCGCAAGGCCAAGGAAGACAAGGAACGCAAGGAGGCCGCCGACAAGAAGGCCGCCGAGGATCGCAAGAAGGCGCTGGAGGGCAAAAGCGGCGGCTTCCAGGATGCGCTGGGCAAGGAATTCAAGAAGTCGCAGACCAAATAGGCCGGCTTGTGTCGCCGACAAAGACTGCGCTACCCTAACGGCCCCGCGCGACCAGGGTCCTGACCGCCCCCGACCGCGCAACTGCAAGTCACGCAAGGCAATCGATGGCGCCGCCTCCCGCAAACAGCAACCCAGCGATGGCCCTGCGCGGCAAGCGAGCGTGGCTTGCGGCCGTCGGCGGGTCCGCAGTCGGCGCCCTGGCCCTGGTCGGGGCCGGCACCGCCCTGGCCACGCTCAACGCCTGTGAGACGCAACCGCTGTATGTGGCGTGCAAGCTCGACGAGGACGTCACCAAGAAAGGCATTTGCCAAGGCGGCACGACCACCAAGGACAAAGACACTTCGAGTTGCGTGGTTCGCTCTCACCCGCAGTGCGATCGCTCCGTGTGCTTGTCGTACTTTGGCTTGGAGCCCGTGTGCACGACCAGTTGCACAGGCGACGATGACCCGGTGTGCGGCGCCACCGCGTTCTGCTGGACGTTTTCGGAAGCCGATGCGGCCACCAAGTCGACCCCGCAAAAGTACTGCGTGCCCAACATCAAGAAACAGCAGGCAGGCCAGAAGTGATGGCGGCGCCAGGGGCCTCGCAGGGATCTGAATCTGGCGGCCGCAACTGGCTGGTCATCGGCCTGTTGGGGGGCGGCGGATTGGTCGCCGCGGCCGTCGCCTTGTGGTTGCTGACCGGCGGCATGGCCACGCTGGCCAGGATCTTGCCAGAAGGCGTGGTCAAGACGCTGGGCGAGCGACCGGGCGAAGGCAAGCGCGTCGAGCAAAAGCTGCACGATTACCCTGGCGAAAAAGTTGCCGAAGCGCGCGAGAAGGAACCCGAGTCGGCACCGTCGGCCGACGCATGGGTGGCACCCGCCGCAGAGGTCGACCCGGAGGAATTGGCGAGGCTGCTGCAGCCGCTGGAGGCCCAGGCCAAGTCGGCCGACACGGCAATCGAGGCGGTGCGCGAAAACCGCGGCCGCGATCAGGCCGTGGTGCTGGCCGGCGAGCAGGCGGTCGAAGCGCTGCGCACCTACAAGCTGGTCGACGTGCCGTCGCGCTACCGCAAGCTGGCCGAAGAGAAGCGCAAGACCCTGGCCAATGAGCGCAACGAGGCGCTCGCCTCGGCCAAGCGACTGGCCAAGGCCACGCACCTGGTGGCCGTGCCCGACGGGGCCGCGCGCGACAGCGTGGTGCTGCGCTCGGCGGCAGGCGAGTCGAGCGACAACCTGGGTCTGCTCGACGACGGCGTGCTGGCCAAGCTGCACCTGGACACCGGCAAGGGCTGGATGCGCATCGACGTGCTGAGCGGCACCAATGCCGGCAAGGGCGGCTACTTGCAGAGCCGCTACCTCAAGCGCCTGCCCGACGCGCGCTGACGCGGTCCGGGGCAATCGGTCGGCGATGTCTTCGTCATTGCGTTCGCAATAGACCCTCAAACACGTGATAACCGTCGTGGCCCTGGTCGGCGCGCGGCGCTTGCGCCTGGCCCGGTCGGCACCAGCGACAGCCGAGATCGCGGGCGAGATCGCGGGCGTCCGCTGTCGGCAAGTTGGTCACCACAACCGATAGTTTGCCTTTCCATGCAGCCAGTCCGCCCTGCAGCGCCACGTTTGGGATGGCCGCGGTGACGACACAGCGACCGGGTGGGTCGCCGATCGGGCGCAGGGCATTGACGTCGGCACCGGTGAAGCTCCAGCCGTCCGGTCGCGCGGAAAAATGCGAACCGGCGGTCAGTTCTGCCACAACCGCCAGGGCTTGACCCCGCTGCCAGGTTGCAGCCTGCACCGACCGGCACGCAGGTCCGGGCGGCCACTGGTCGGCGGCGCTGCGCAGTTGGTGGGCAAGTCGATCGTGGGCAGCGGCCGCGCCCGCGGCGTCGGCGCCCAGCCACCACACCCGCCCGACCCCCATGCAGCCGCGCCCGTCGCCCACGACCACATCGCGCGCCAGGCCGGCAAAGATCCGGTCCGGCAGCGGGCCGGTCGCGTCGATGACCGCTAGCGCCGTGCGCGGTCCGTGCAGCCGCAGCGGCCCAGTAAACCCAACTGCCGCAGCCTGCTGGCGCAAATCGGCGAGCGCCAGATCGCCGCCCCATAGCGCCATTGCATCGGCGGTCGCAAAAAAGTGGCGGCTGGCCTCCGCGTCGCCGCGCGGCCAGGGATCGAGGACAATTGCCGCGGCCTGCGGCGTCAGCGCGGCCAACTGGGCAACGAGCCAGGCGATTGCCCCGCAGTCGTCGGCGCTCGGCCGCACGCGCACGCGGTTGCCGGCCAACCACGGCTCCAGCACCGCCTGCCACGCCGCGACGAACAGGTTGCCGGGCGCGATCACAGCCACGGTGCCGATAGGCTTCGCGTCGGCACAGATTGCGTGCGCCATGCGCTGCAGGCGGCCCGTGGACCACCCGCGGCCAAACGCCACAGCCAACGCGCGCACGGCCTGTGGGTGCAAAGGACCGTCGCTCAAAGCAGTTTCCAGCGACGCCAGCGCGCGCGCATTGCCGAGCGCAAAGCGGTCGGTCAGTTCGGCGAGGCCACGAAAACGGTCGGAGTAGGCGGCGTCCACCCCGGCAGCATCGCCCGGGCGCCGGGTCATCGGCAAGGGGTTGCATTGGCGCCCTGCCGCGGCTACACTGCCGCCCCCGCGAGACCGGTGCGCCCGGTTTCTCGCAGCATTGGAACGAGCGCGGGCCGTGGCTTTCCCACGGGAGAGTGGCCGAGCGGTTGATGGCAGCGGTCTTGAAAACCGTCGACGGGTAACAGCTTCCGGGGGTTCGAATCCCTCCTCTCCCGCCGCCGAAGGCCGCGCGTCGTTTCGATCGCAGAACGCGGATGCCCAGCCCAGCGCGACCGTGTGATCACGGCCGCGCGGCGCGGGTATCAACCGCCGGAGAGGTGGCCGAGAGGCTGAAGGCGGCGGTTTGCTAAACCGTTATAGAGGGTAAACCTTTATCAGGGGTTCGAATCCCCTCCTCTCCGCCCACGTCGGTTCTCGAGCCGGCGAGCGACGGGCTCATAGCTCAACTGGATAGAGCATCGGTCTACGGAACCGAAGGTTGCAGGTTCGAACCCTGCTGAGCCCGCCCTGAAAGACAATGGTTTCTGCAACTGCCGCGCGGCGGCCTGCCTCGCTCCAGGATTTCGCGCGGCCGCCGCTTGCCGGTTCCAACCCTGCTGAGCCCGCTCGGGAATTTGATATTGGAAGGTGCCAAGTTGCCGTGGCGTTGCTATTGGCGCTTGGACTCCCCCATTTTGCGGGTCTGCAGCGCATTTTTCCGGCGCGTTCACTCCGAAGTGGGCGCCAGGTGTTGTGTCGGAAGTCCGTCCGTAGCGCAACTGTCAGCGGCGGCAATGCCGCAGTCGCTGGCGCTTGTTGTCAGGCGCCACCTAGGTTTTCCCCCTGCAACGGCAAGACTGGCCCCCTTGGGTCGCCCTGGGGCAACCTGCAATACCAGAATTGGGTGCTGATTCCGTGCAGACTCGTGCAGACTCGGGATTGACATCCCGCCCAATCCGGCGCAGGGTCACACCAAGGGCATGGCCGCATGCCGCATTTCCCATGTCAAAGCGAGGCTCCTATGGCGGTGACCCATTACGGCTACTTTTGCCGCGTGACCCAAGTCGACACCAGTGGATCTGAGGAACTGGTGTACTTTCTGGTCCAAGGCGCGGGTTCCACCGAATACCGCGTCCGCTGGAACAACAGCGCTGACATGATGTCGCAGACTGATTTCGAGAACGGCGGAGGTCGCTTGCCTGAGGGCTACGACTACCTGACCGACACGGTGGACGACGTCGGCGTGCTGCTGGTCACCCTGGCCTGGCTCGGCAACCCTGCGGATCCGGACACGTCGAACGCCATCACCAAATGGCCCGCCGAAGAGGCGGCACCCGACACTTTTGCAAACCGATACACCGTGATTGCACTGGGACCCATGGTGCAAGTCGTCACGCAAGCAGAGTTGGACGCCCGGCCGCCAGCCGGCAAGGGCCGGTCAAGCGCAAGCTCAAGGCCTATGACGTCGGACGCATGCCCAGTCACGAGGCCGCGGGCTACACCAACCAGGTCGGCAACGCCTTTGGTGCCAAGGGCGAGTTGCGCTTGAGCGAAACGGGGCGACGCGCAGCGGGCCTGCCGCCATCCGATCATCCGTAGAACAGGCCGATCTACCGTCGCTGCGCTCGATCAGGCCGGTGGCCGCCGCCCCGGCAACGCCAACCCCCCGCGGCCGCCGCTCCATCCGGCGAGCGGGGGCCGCAGGGCCAGAAACATGCGCTGTGCCGCGGTGTACAAGCCGTCGGACGTAACCGCCCGACGCCGACCACCTACCCCGCGAAGCGCCCTCAGGCGATGCTCCCATTGCGCCCCGAAACGACCCGGCGCAACGGAGCCCCGCCATGCCACATCAGTTCCCGCGCCGCACCCAGTCTTGGTGGCGGCAGA
>CAXRHS010000685.1:0-4508 GCA_964230235.1 Myxococcota bacterium | reverse complement strand
CTGCAAGACCTGCAGCACACGCCGCCGCCCGAGCAGACCGTGGACCGCATCCGCAGCAATGGCGTTCCGGCGCTGGTGGTTCTGGCGGATATTGCCGCTGCGCAACCGCATCTGGCCGCGCGGACCCTGCGCGATACCCTGGAGCGCGGCGGCAGTCTGGGTCCGGTGCAGGCGTGGTCGCTGACGCTGGTGGACCCCGCGCTGGCGGGCGAGCGCAGCGTGCCATGAGCCTTGGTATCCGCGCGTGCATCGCCGCCGTCGTGCTGACCGGCCTGACCGCATGTGGCGCCGAGGACGCCAGCGCCCCGCCCGATCCGCCGCGCACCCATTGCAAGACCATCGACGAGCGACTGGCACCGCTGGCCAAGCTGGCCGAGGCGGGCAAGACCCAGCACATCGCCCAGGTCATCCGCACCCGCCTCGACCCGGCGAGCCAGAAGGCGTTCGTGCAGCTGGTGCTGTCGGTGACGTATGCCCTGCCCGCTGGCACGGCCGACAAGCTGCCGCAGCTGTTGGCGCCCGAGGGCGTGGGGGCGGTATTGCCGTTCATCGTCGCGCTATTGGAGACGCTGCCAGGCGACCCGACCGCGCACCCGCCATTGCCGCCGCAGGTGGCGGAACTCACCGCGTTCTCGGCTGTAGCGCAGAAGTGCTTGAGCGGCGAGCTGTTCGTGCTGGGCGCCCGGGTGTTTCGCGACCCACGCACGGCACCGGCGGTGGACGTGCTGCTCGGAGCAGGTTCGACATCGGCCAACCAGGTGCTGAGCCTTGGCAATGTGCTCAACAGCTTGCAGCAAAGCGGGGCGCAGGGCCGCAAGGGCTTTCAGACCCTGACCAACAACCTGGCGACGGCGCTGAGCCTGCCCGGCTTCGATGGCCGGCCGCTGCTGCTGACGCTCGACCACCTGGTGGATGACCAGCAACCGGGCGCGCTGGGTGCTTTGCGCGATGTGCTGGCCGTTGCCCTGCTCGGGACCAAACCGACCGACGAGGAACAGGCGCGGCGGGCGCTGCAGCAGTTTGCCGGGTGCCTGCTGCGGCTGGACCCCGAGCAGCGGATTGCCGGCCACTTGTACGACGTGCTGGTGACCATCGACCTGAAAAAGCGGATGCCGGCGGGACCGGTGAAAAGCGCACCGTTCTTGACGCTTCTGGCCTATGCGACCGATGTGCTGGCGACGCAACCGGCTGCGACCGATGCGTGGACGCAGCTTCTGGGCCTGGTCCTGCGGCCCGATGTCGCCGTGCAAGCCCTGCCAGAACTGGTGGACCTGCTGAAATCCGACGCCTTGACCGGGGTATTCGGATTGCTCGGCGATCTGGTGGCACAGCCGTGCAAGCCCAAGTCGTAGCCCTGGCTTTGGCGACCTCGCTGTGCGCAGGTGTCGCAACCGCGAGCACGTTTGAGCTTTTTGGCGCCGGTCCGCGCGGCACCGGTCTGGCCGGTGCATTGACCGCGGCCTCGCAGGGCGGCGAGGCGGCATTTCACAACCCGGCGATGCTGGTCGATGCGCCGCTGGCCGGAGCGTGGCTGGGCTATGGCGCCACGCAATCGGGCTTTTACGTCAAGCAGAAGAACCCCGTATGCACCGGCAGCTACGCCGCGTGCAGCGCGCAACACCCGGGCGGGTTTTCGTTCCGGTCGGCGGCGCTGCCGCAAGATACCCAAGCGTTTGCGCTCGGCTGGAACTATCCGCTGGGCGGCGTGCTGCGCAACCGCATGGCCGTTGGTGTGGCGTTGGCGCTGCCCAATGGCCACCTCATCCGCATTTCGGGCCCGGACCCGCAGGCGCCGAGTTTTCCGCTCTACGAGGGCATGTCGGATCGCCTGGCGTTCTTGTTCGCGCTCGCGGGCAAGGCGACCGAGCAACTGTGGCTGGGCGTGGGTGTTCAGGTGCTGGCTTCGCTCAACGCCGAAATCGACCTGCGGGTGAACCCGACCAACCACAGCATGGACCGCGCCTCGATTGGCATCGGTCTGGAGCCGCGCGCGCGCCTGACCGCGGGCGTCGCCTTTGCGCCCCATCGCGATTGGCGGCTGGGCTTGAGCTTTCGGCAGCGGATTTCGCTGAGCTACGGCATACCCAGTCAAGTGGCGTTTGGCGACAACCTCGGCCTGGGGATTGGCCTTTCGCACGAAACGTTGTTCACCCCCGACATCTGGAATGCGGGGGCAGCGTTGCGGCCGACGCGGACCTTGCTGCTGACCGCCGATCTGACCTTTGCGCGCTGGTCGCAGGCGCCGGACCCGTCGCCGCAGGTCTCGCTCGACGTCAACGGCAAAGCGCCCGCGGCGTTCGGGCTGCAGGACATCTTGGACGTCGGCACCGACACCCCGCCGTTGCAGTTGGGCTTTCGCGACACCTGGTCGCCGGCGCTGGGGGTAGAGTGGCGGGTCGCGCCCGACTGGCAGCTGCGCACGGCCTACCGGCTGCGGCCGACGCCGGCTCCGCGCGCAACCGGTCCGTTCAAGTACCTGGACAGCGACACCCACATCGGAGCTGCGGGGATCCGCTCCCGGTTCGGGCCGCGCGCGCAACGGTTGCAGGACCAGTTGGCAGCGGCCGGCCGCGACGAGTCCGACACGCCGGGCGCCCTCTACATCGACCTGGGGCTGCAACTGCAAGCGGCGACACGGCGCCTGGCGCTGGCGCACGATCCCAACGATCCGGTGGGTGCGCTGGAGCACGGTGGCCGGGTGTGGTTTGGGCAAGCGGCATTCGGCGGCAGTTTTTGAGGGCACAGCCGCGCGGACCCGGCGCCATTTTTTGCCTGCCGCGCTACACTGCGCCGCGCGCCCGACCATTTGGGCGACCGAGGTACTGATGTCTACCCCCGCAACCACCCCCAAGCGCGTCGCCGTCGTGCTGTGCGGCAGCGGCTACAAAGACGGCAGTGAAATCCGCGAGTCGGTGGCCGTGCTGTGGGCGCTGAGCATGCACGGCGCGCAGGTGCAGTGCTTTGCGCCGGACGCCGCGCAGACCGACGTGGTCAACTGTCTGACTGGCAAGGTCGCCGCCAAAGAAAAGCGCAACATGCTGGTCGAAGCCGCGCGGATTGCCCGCGGTCAGGTCCAGCCACTGGACCAACTCAAAGTCGACGACTTCGACGCCGTGGTGCTGCCGGGTGGCTTTGGCGCGGCGAAGAACCTGTGCGATTTTGCGATGAACGGCACCAACGGCGCGGTCCGCCCGGACTTGCAGGCCGCACTTTCGGCGTTCCGCGACCAGGACAAGCCCATCGGCGCCGTGTGCATCGCCCCGGCGGTCGTGGCCCTGGCCTTCAAGGACAAGGGATTTGACTTGACGGTCGGCGCGCAGGGCGGCGCGGCCGATGCGCTGGTGGCGCTGGGCCACCGCCACACCGTGACGCGGGCCGATCAGGCGCTGGTCGACCGCGCGCACAAGGTCGTGACGACCCCGGCCTACATGTACGACGACGCGCCGTTGCACGAAGTCTTCGAGGGCATCCGCAAGGCGGTCTCGGCGGTGGTTGCGCTGGCCTGACCCCAGACGATCGCTATTTGTTGTCTTCGCGCGGCGGCGGAGGCGGAGGCGGCGGGCCCAGCGGTCTGCGCAACGTCGCTCCGCGCAGGCCCAAAACGCCTGGTGCCGGGCCACTCGGTGGTGGTGGAATGGCGCCACCTGGCGCTTGCGGGTGCGGATGCGCGACCGGCGCGTGGCCTGCAGGGGGCGGCGGCGGATGGCCTGGCGGACCGGTGCGCGGCGGCACCGTGGGCGCATCTGTCGAGTGGACCGGTGCCGCAGCAACCGTGACCGGCCGGGCTGGCAGAATCGGCGCTGGCACCGTTGATGGCGGCGGGGCATTTGGAACACTGCCGTAGGCGGACGGTGGTCGCATGCCTTGAAACGGCGGCGGGCTGGTCGGCAGTTGGGTGTGCGCGGGCGGTCGCGGAAAGGGCCGCGCCAGGGTCTGCCCGTCCAAGTCCGACACCGCGTCTTGCTTGGGCACGGTTGGCACATCGAACCGGGCGGCTGGCGTCGCGGGCAATACCGCGCGTTCGACGGTGGCCCGGTCCGGGTTGTCCTCGCCCACGGACAACTCGTCGTCGTCATCGTCCACGGCGGCAAGTGCGCCGGGCCGCGGCACCTCGAACACGATCAGCGCCAGTTCTTTGCCTTTGACGTGCACGGGCGGCAGTTGGCGCACGGGCACGTTCTTGCCGGTGGCCTCGTAACAGCCCTGGGTGATGATGAGCTCGACGCCGAACTCCTTGGTCAAGTCTTGGACTCTGCTCGCGATGTTGACGGTATCGCCGATGACCGTGTACTCCATCTTGCGATCGGAGCCGATGTTGCCGGCGATGAGCCGTCCGGTGTGGATGCCGATGCCGATGCGAATGTGCACGCCACCGCGCTTGGCTTGCTCGGCGTTGAACTTGTCGAGTTCCTCCAGCATCCGCTGGCCCGCGCGCACCGCCCGCGCCGCGTCGTCCGGTCGCTCGATCGGCGCGCCAAAAACCGCCATCACGGCATCGCCGATGAACT
>CAXRHS010000684.1:0-6991 GCA_964230235.1 Myxococcota bacterium | reverse complement strand
GTCGCGGTCTTTTGGGCAGTGCGCTTGTAGCTGTCGTACTGCGCCGGCCAGTTCAGCCCCCACTTGGCCGGGTCGGTGTCGTCGTCGCCCACCTGGACCACGCGGACCTGGCTGTGCAGCGCCTCTTGCTTTCGCTCGGAGATGCTGACCAGCAGCGCTGCGCCCCCGGCCGAACCCGCGGCGACGAGCACAAATACAGCCAGGTAGAAAGGCCAGCGGCGCGGCTTGGTTTGCTCGGTCATGGCTTGTCCTTGGGTTTGATGGGCGGCGCATCCAGCGCCGGCAGCTCCGTTGGGCGCAGCGTGCCGCCCAGGCCCGCGGTCTGGCCGTGACCGACCGCGAAGTGGCAGTGCACGCAGTACACAGGGTCAGGCGCCGTGGTGGCACTGGCCAGCATCCCGTGCACCAGCGATCCGTGGCAGCGCAGGCAATTGTCCTGCAAGATCTGACTATTGCCCGGCTTGATGCGAATGGGCTCGGCGAAATCCTGCAGCGTGAAGCCTTTGCTGTGGCTCCAGCCGTTGGCGGCTTTGGCGAGGTACTTGGCCGCAAACGTGGTCGGCAGGTGGCAATCGACGCAGGTGGCCGCGGTGTGGTGGCTCGCCTTCTGCCAGCCGTCGTACTGCGGTTGCATGATGTGGCAGTTGGCGCACGCCTTGGGGTCAGCGCTGAAATAGGACAGACCTTCGCCGTAGCGGAAGGTGAACGCCCCCAGCCCCGTCAGCACCGCCACCGCCACGACCACCGCGCCCAACCGCGCGGGGTCGCGCAAGATTCGCCCCCAGCCCATGCCCGCCCACAAACGCGCGAGGCCCGGCTGGGCCTCCGCAGGGCTTCAATCGTGCACCAGAACCGGCGTCGAGCGCCAATGCCTGCAAAGGCAATTCAGGCTGATGTCGACGTTGGATCGCTCTGGAGTGACACAGGCATCAAAGCCACCGTCTGGTGAAACAGCCGGTAGTCCACGGTCCGCCGCCCTTGCGCATTGGTCCCCAGGATATCGACGTACCTGTGGCCCCAGCGCACCTCGTCGGCGCGGTAGCTCCACCTGGCGTGGATGGTCTGGTTGAGTACGTCGTCGGTGCCCACCAACGCCACCACGATTTCCATGCCGCCGCGCAGCAGATCCTGGTCGGTGTAGCCCCACAGCGGACTTTGCTCGTCGATGGGGTGCATGGCAGTCCAGGTCAGTGCGAAAATCATGGTCTCGCTGCGCACAAAGCGCAGGTCGTGAAAGCGCCGCATCACCTCGCCTTCGGCCGTGCGTTCATTCCTGGCCAGCGCCGCCTTGACGCTGGCGTGCACGATCTGGTTGCCGCGCTGGTTGGCCATCCGAAACTGCAAGTGCGGCACGCCGTCGCGGGCATTGACCACCGCCACCTCGGCAAACACGACTTTTGAGGTCGGCCGCGAACACTTGGTGAACAACAGGCCCGTCGTCAGCGCCATGGTCAACATGCCGACCAGCGCCTCGGCAGTGACCAGCACGTGCGCATACAAGGTCTGCGGCGCCATCGACCCGTAGCCGATGGTCGCGAACGTCTGCACCGAAAAGAAGAACGCGTCGACCAGTGACCCCGGCTCGGCGCTGGCAATGCTGTCGCCGCCGGCCAGGAACAGCAACGCAAACCCAAGGTTGAGCACCAGATACGCCACCAGCACCAGCCCCAAGAGCCGCGGCCAGCTGGGGGTCAGCAGCTGGTGGTACAGGTCGTCGAGGCGATGCGCGGGCTGACCCTGCAAAAGCGGCCGGGTGTCCAGGTTCAGGTCGCGCGGGGTCGCACGCGGCAACTGCGGCGAGGGCAGGTAGGGCGCTGGCTCAGGCACGGCGGCATCCCGCGGCGGCAGCCGCTGCGGCAGCATAGGGGCGGGGCGCGTGCGTGACAATCGCTGCGCCACGCGCCCAAAAACTACCGCGCACGGGCCGTTGGGCTACGCTAGCCGCCGCGCGCCGTTGCGCGCTGCCTGGCCATGACCGCCGCCGAACCGCAAACAGAACCGCAAGCAGATACCGGCGCCGCCGTGCTCGACTGGCTCAAGGACAAGGCGCTCGGCCCCGTGCGCGGCATCGAGGCGCTGGGCGACGTCCTGCTGTTCGCGCTGACCGCCGTATGGCGCGCCCGCAAGCCGCCGGTGCGCTGGGCGGAATACATCCAGCAGATGGAGTTCGTGGGGGTCGGCTCGCTCGGCATCATCTTGCTGACCGGGGCCTTTACCGGCGCGGTGTTCGCGATCCAGACCAGCGTGGCGTTCTCGATCTTCAAGGCCAAAAGCCTGATTGGCGGATCGGTGGCGCTGGCGCTGATCCTGGAACTGGCACCGACGATGGGCGCGCTGATGGTCGCCGGCCGCGTCGGCTCGGCCATGACCACCGAGCTCGGCACCATGCGCGTTACCGAGCAGATCGACGCCCTGGAGACGATGGCAGTGGACCCGCTGCACTATCTGGTGGCACCGCGGGTGGTGGCGTGTACGCTGATGATGCCGCTGCTGACCATGTCGTTCAACGCCATCGGGCTACTGGGCTCGTATGTCGTGTGCCGCTTGCTGCTGGGCGTAGACCACGCTTCGTACTTCAGCCGCATCTACGAGTGGGTGGACCCGGCCGACATCGCCTGCAGCGTGGTCAAGGGCACCGCATTCGGCGCGATTATCGGCGCCATCGCCGCCTACAAGGGCTATTGGGCCACAGGCGGATCGCGCGGCGTAGGCCTGGCGACGACGTCGACTGTGGTCACGGCGTCGGTCGCCGTGCTCATCATGGACTACGTGATTACCAGCGTGTGGATGGTGCTGTTTCCGACCGGCGGATCGTAGCCTTGCAAGTCGCGGGCAGCTTTGGAGGGACCGTGCTGAAACGCCTTCTTGTCGCCGCGGTGGTCACGTGGTTCGCCGCGTCACCGGCTTTCGCGGCAGAACCCGCGGCCGATGACGGCTTTGCCGCTTTCCACAAGCAGTTCGTCGCCGCGGTGGTCGCCAACCAGCTCGACGCCGTGGTCAAGCTCAGTGCCCTGCCGCTGCGCTCCTACGAGCTGGGCGCGATTCTGACCAAGGCCAAGGCAAGCAAAGACCCGGTGTCGCCCGACATCGAAGAGGCCGACCTGCGCAAGTACTGGAAGCGGCTGCTGCCGGCCGGGCCGCGCAAGCTGCTGGCCAAAACCAAACCGCTGCGGCGCGAGTCGGACGAGCTTGGCCCCTGGTATGCGGTGGCGCACTCGGCCGGCAAGACCTGGTCGGCGTGGTTCACGTTCCACAAGACCGAGGCTGGTTGGCGGTGGACGGGGACGGACAATGTGAGTCAATAGGACAAGCGCTCCGTCGCCACCCCAAACCCTACGGCAACAGCGTATCCCCGCGCTGCAAGCCGGCAATCCGCGCAAACGCCCCGCTCTCCGGCTGCCAACTGCCGGCCGCCGCAAACGGCGACTGCGGGGCCTGCGAGCGCTCGCGAAACAGCCAGCAGCGCATGTCGCCGCGTCCTTTGAGGTGCACCGTGCCGCGCGGCTCGGGCGCGAACCCCTCGCCCAACTGCGCCAGCGTGGCGTCGCTAACCTGGATGGCGTCGGCCACGCCGTGTGACTCCAAGCGGCTGGCGAGGTTGACGGTGTCGCCCCACAGGTCGTACTGCAAGCGGCGCTGACCGATGACGCCCGCGACCACTGGGCCAGAGTGGATGCCGATGCGCACCTGCAGGTCGCGCCCGGACTCCAGGTTGGTCCACCTGACCACGTCGAGCATGTCCAAGGCCAGGTACAGCAGCGCCTTGGCGTGATCCGGTCGCGACAACGGCAGCCCGGCCGCCACCATGTAGGCATCACCGATGGTCTTGATCTTCTCCACGCCATAGCGCTCGGCCAGCTTGTCGAATTCGCGAAACAGGTGGTCCAGCACCTTGACCAGCTTGTCGGGCCGCATCTGACTGGCCAGCGCCGTAAACCCGACCAGGTCGGCAAACAGCACCGAAACGTGCTCGTGGCCATCGGCAATGGTGCCGGCGTCGGCCTTGAGCCGATCGGCGATGACACCGGGCAGAACATTGCGCAACAAGGCGTCGACTTTGGCGCGCTCGCGGTCCAGTTCGCGCTGGCCCAAAAAGGTGTCGCGCAGGCGGCGCTCCAGAAGCCAGCCGCCCGTCATGCCAATCACCATCGCCGCCACGTGAAAGAACAATTGCGCCGCCCGCAGTGCCGGTTCGCCGTCGCCCCACACCGCCTCCACCACGAGGTAGACGGCCAAAAGCGTCGACGAACTGACCAGGGCCGCGTTCAGGCGCATCGCGAAAAGCACGTACATGCCAAGCTGGCACAAGATCATGCCGCCGGTGACGTACAGCGTGTGCGCCGGACCCGTGCTGGCGAGCGCCACCACCAGCACACCCAACCCGGCCAGGTTGATCCAGGCGCCCACGAGCTTGGGCAAGTGGTCGCGCACGGCAGCTAGCCGCGTGGCCACCAGCAGCACGACGGCCGGCAGCACCACGCCGAAACGCACCGCGATGGCGACACCTAGCGCTTCGGGCGCAATCGCAGCGTCCAGCAGCAAGAACGACGCGTAGCACGCCGCACCAATCACCAGCGCAACCCGCGAAGGTCGCGCCGATTGCGCCAGGTGGTACGCGCGAAAGGAGCGCTCAAGCTCCGCGTCGTCGAATTTGAGCTTGAAGTTGGCGGGCACGAACTGCACGGTCACCAGCCGGGGTGCGGACGGGCGTGCATCGTAGCGAGGGACTAGGGGCTTGTCACATTGCCTGTTGGCGCATTGCCGCGCGTTCAGACCGACCTGCCTATCCGCCCATCGCCGCCATCCGCCGCGCCAACTCTTCGGGCGACACGTCTTCGATGTGCGTCGACAACGTCCACTTGTGGCCGAACGGGTCGCGCACCGTGCCCGAACGGTCGCCGTAGAACTGGTCGGCCATCGGCCGCTCGACCACCGCGCCGGCCGCCACCGCTTGCGCGAACACCGCGTCGGCGTCGGCCACGTACAGGCACAGCCCGGTCGCCGTGCCGCCCAGGGTCTTGGGGCTGACAGCGCCCATGTCCGGGAACTCGTCGGCGACCATTACCATCGAGTCGCCAAAGCGCAACTCGGCGTGGCCGACCCGGCCATCGGGCATCGGCATGCGCATGGTCACGGTCGAGAGCGCCAGGTGGGGCAAGTTCCGCGGCTGCATTCCGGCGGATCACCTGAACGAAGTGGGTCAACCCAAGATGGACGCGCGGGACAAGTGGACTGGGTTTGACCACCTGCGGTTCTATCGCAACGTGGCGTTTGAGCTGGCGGCGGCGGGGATGTAGGGCTCGGCGCTGGTATGCCGTTTCGAGGTCAGGTCAGGAAAACACCTCCGCAACCTCGACCGCCAGCCCCTCCACCGACCCACAGGCAATTCGGTCCCCCGTGCGCGCCGTCCATTTCGCAGCGTACGCCGAACCAACAGGCTCGGTGTAGACCTCGACGCAACACGCGTTCACATCCACAATCCAGTACTCTGGCACGCCAGCAGCGGCGTACAGCGCAAGCTTGACCGTGCGGTCATAGTCCAGCGACGAATCGGCCACTTCGATGACCAGTAGCGCCGTGGACGGGTGGTCCGCAAGCTGGCGGGTCTCGCGCGGCACGACCGCCAAATCCGGTTCTGGCTCACAGTCACTGCGCACAGCCAGCGGCAGTTGAACCCGCACGAGCTTGCGGCGAGCCAGCGAAGCGGAGACCAGTTCGTTCAGCGCGGTGACGGCGTCGGCGTGCTTTTTGTTCTGCGGACCCATTTCGATGACCTCGCCATGGATCAACTCGACGCGCACGCGCTTGCCATTGGTCGCGAACTCGCCCATCGCCGCAAACTGTTCCCGCGTCAACCGATAGCGCCGCGGCGGATGACCGCTCGACTGCACCGTGGGACTGCCAGGGCTGGTTGCGAGGTCCATGGGTCACCTTGCCGGCGCGGTAGGCGCTGGCCGTGCTGGTCATTGTGCCGTTGGCGGTCCGTCCAAACAAGGCCCGGTGCAGTGCCCGCGGTGTCGTGCCGGACCAGTCCCCGCCGCGGCTCTAGGGCCCGTAAAAAATCGACTCGATTTTCTACGTTGGCCCACTGCTTGCTTGGTGAGTCGCAAGCTCCCGACTTTGCAAGTCGACTCGCCGCTCCGCTCCGCGCACGTGTCGATTGACTTGTTCTTTTACAGGTCCCTACTTGGCGACGTACACGAAAAGATACCGTGGCCCGATAATGCCCTGCCCAAAACAGTTCGCCGCCTCGAACGCGCAACTGTTGTTGTTGACCGTCAGGCTCGAAAACGACTCGCTGCACCCCTCGACCGCCACCCACCAACTGCGGGCGAGCGCCGGGTTTTCGGTGTCGGCCTTGAGCACGTTGTTGCCTTCCAGGTTGAAGTTGCTGTCATAAATCAACCCTGACTCGGTCTTGTTGGCCAGGCCGTAGGCAAACACGTTCTTCTTGATGTCGATGTAGCGCACCTGCCCCGCCTGCTTGCCCGACCCGCATGCCACGCGAATCTTGCTGAAATTCTTGTCGGCGCAGTCCAAGCCCCAACCGACCGGGATGTCTTCGGTGGTCGCGGTGTCGAAATAGCCGGCACACTGTAGCCATCCGGTGGCCTTGAAGTCGGGGCCCAACTGGCCGACGAACCCGTTGATGGTCGGCGGGCAGCCGTCGTCGGTCTGGCCATTGCAGTTGTTGTCCATGAAGTCGGCGCAGAAGTCCTTGACCCCAGGGTTGACCTTGAAGTCGTCGTCGTTGCAGTCGCCGCCGCCGCCGGAGCAAATCTGCGGGGTCACCCCAAACGGAATGGTCTTGTTGGCGTCGCAGTAGTTGTCGCTGTCCTTGTCGCAGCCATCGTCGATCTTGATGTTGCAGTCGTTGTCTTTGTTGTCGCACAGTTCGGCAGCCAGCGGGTGAATGTCGGGGTCTTTGTCGTTGCAGTCGCCGACGCCCTTGGTGCACTTGGGCGAAAAGCCGATGACCTTGAGGTTCTTG
>CAXRHS010000683.1:0-3047 GCA_964230235.1 Myxococcota bacterium | reverse complement strand
CGGGGCGCGCCAATGGCCCGCCTTTGACCGCGCGACCCGCGGCATGCCTGGACTGTCCCTCGAAGCGCGCCGTATGCGCTGCGAAGTAGCCGCCGCCGCCGAGACGCCGGAGCCGGTCTTGGTGACCGGCGCGGTCGGCACCGGCAAACAGCGAACGGCAAGCGAGATCCACTCGCTCAGTCGGCGGCAGGGCAAGCTGGTGCGGATCGATGTGGCGACGCTGTCGCCAACGGCTGCAGAGTCGGCGCTGTTCGGTTCAGCCGCAGTGTCCGGCCGCAGCACTGGCGAGAGCCAACTGGGCGCCTTTCGCCAGGCCAACTTCGGCACACTGGTCCTGGACGATGTTGCCCTGCTGTCGCTGCCCATCCAGCGGATTCTGCTCCGCGTGCTACAGACGGGCGTCGTGCGCGGCGTTGGTGAGGTCAGCGACACGCCGATTCGTGTCAAGGTCATTGCGTGCACCAGCGCAAGGTTGGACGCTTGCGTTGCGGACGGGACGTTCATGGGTGAACTCGCCACGCGACTCAGCAAGCAAAGCGTCATGCTGGCGCCGACCGGCCGGCGGGCTGTGGACCTGCTGGCGTTGATGGACTTGACCGCCGCGCCGCTGTGTCCCGCCGGCTGGAGCCAGACGTTTTCGCTGACCGCGCTGGAGTCGCTGCTTCTGTACGACTGGCCAGGCAACGAGCGCGAACTGGCGCGTGTGCTGCAGTCGCTGCGCGGCATTCCGGCGCCAATCCCCAATCAGGCCCTGCCGACCGCGCTGCTCGCCGCGGCCCGTGGCACCATGGCGCCGACCGCTCCGCCGCTGGCGAGCGGCGACCAGGACCAGACCGCGCCGACGCCGCGCGCCGAAGAGTTGCGCCGACTGCTGGCGCGCTTCAACGGCAATGTCGACGCGGCCGCCAAAGCGTTGGGGCGCGACCGCAAGCACTTGGACGCGTGGCTGGCCGTTGCGGGAATCGATGCGAACGATCGGCAAGGCAATACATGATTACCTAAGTCCACGATCATGCTGGACCCCGGTAATCATGTGCTTGCTGGGTGGGTCGCCAAGCTCGCGTCTGCATGGTAGCCGACTCACGGCGACGGCGGAAGGTTGATCTTGAACTTCGGTCTGAGTCTATCGCTTCGCGACAGCGATGGGCGGCGACCTGCCAATGGCGTGCTGCACGGCCGCTGGTTGCGACAGCAACGCCGACGCGCCCCTAGAACGGGTCGACGCGCGAACCGGCATGCGCCGCAACCGCATCGGCATCGCTCGCGCTGACCACAAGATCTTGATTCGCATCGACCAATTCGTTGTAGAGCACTGGCTGGACAGCCCATGAAGTCTCAAAGCGGGCATCGCCCTGGTGCAGGGCCAGTTCGACCAAGTCGCGGCCATCAACCTCGCCGTTCAGGTCAAAATCACCGGGCAACTCGGCCTCAAACCGCCGCAGCAGGGCGAATTCCGGGTCCAGCCGCACCATGTGGGGTATCTGGGTGGTCGCGATTTCTACGGTCGCCGTGCCATCGGAAAGTGGCTTGATTTCGACCGGCACCACGTGCCACCCGCCATCCGAACCTTCCCACGCAACATCGATCCAAAACCGTTTCGCCTTGCCGGTCTGCGCAAACTTGAGGCGCACCACGGGCTGGCCGGCCTGCATCTGGTAGCGAACGGCGACCACGCTGTCGATCGCGCCCTTGCCGTTGATCCATTGTTGGAAGAACCAGGCCAGGTCGGTGCCCGCCGCCTGCTCAAACGCTGCGCGTAGTTGCGCCTGCTTGATGATGTCATGGGCAAAAGTTTCGCGCACGGCCTTGAGCGCTTGGTAGAACGGCCCATCGCCGACAGTCTTGCGCAGCATGTTGAAGACGACACTGCCCTTGTAATAGAGCACCGGAACCACACCTGCAGAGCCATAGTCGACCGAGGCCAGCGCCTGATCGTCCTTGGGGGGCATGTCGTACAAGTAGCGCACGGCGTTGCTGCGCGCCGCAAACCAACGGCCGGATTGGGCCGCGTCGAGCGCGCACTCGCTAAACTCCGCCAGCGACTCGGAAACAAGCGGCGACTCGCCACTGGCAGGCTCAACCAGGTTACCCCACCATTGGTGCGCGGTTTCGTGTGGGACCACGCGGCGCGCGTAATCCGTCGCAGCTTTGCCGACGCTAAACGCCGTGTCACCGACCACGAAGAAGCCGCCGGCCGACATGCCGCCGCCGAACTCCGGGCCAAGGCCTGCAACGTTCAGGCTGGAAAACCCGAACGGCCCGTAGTGATCTTCGTAGAAGGCCAGCGCGGCTGGAATCGCTTTCAATATCGGGCTATTGGATTCAGGCAGAGTCGCGAACATGCGCACGACCGGGCTGCCGGGCAGGACCCAAGACTGGAATGCCCCGACCGCAAAGCCGCAATGGGGCGTGCGCGCCGCCTGAACAAAGTGCGAGACCTGTTTGCCTGGCGGCAAGAGAGTCGGCGCAAACGGCTCTCCGGTAGCGACAGCGACAAGGGCGTCGCTGGCCACAATGTGCAGGTCCGCGCTGAATCGGGACTGCGCCTCCGCCGAGCGAATCACATGGTCGCCGGTCAACGTCCATGCGGGGTCTTGACCAAAGGCACACACATCCTGGCCCTTGAACGTGCCGCTACACTTCGGCTTGGCAACCTGGTCGAACTGCAAGGTCACGGTCAACTCCTGTGCGAGCGGTACGCTGAACTGCACGCCTAGCCGCGTCCGAGTACCGTACGTCTGCAATGCCTTGACTTGAATTGGCATTTTCTCGCCAGGAACCGACACCTTGCACCCGGTCGCCGCCCACACTTCGATGGCGCTGACGCCCGCGGCGTGAGCCACGACATCGGCGAGCACGGTGGCCTTGACGGTCTTGCTAGCGTGCTGCAACTCCAGGGTGAGGTCTTCGTGCACGATTTCCCATTTGGGCTGACCAAGAGCGGCGTAGTTGGCGGCCGCCCACGCCTCGGGACCAACGGTCTGCACCGGCAGCCTGTGCTGGGCGCGGTTGGCAGCCTCGCGCACCAAATAGTCGTGGTAGCGAGC
>CAXRHS010000682.1:0-3410 GCA_964230235.1 Myxococcota bacterium | reverse complement strand
GTCCGGCAAGACCTGCGACGATGCCAACGCCTGCACCAACGACACCTGCACCGTTGCCGGAGGCTGCCAACACACCAACAACACCGCGGCGTGCAGCGACAACAACGCGTGCACCGAACCCGATGCGTGTCAGGCCGGCACCTGCAAAGCCGGCGCCGCCAAGGTGTGCAGCGACGGCAATCCGTGTACGACCGACAGCTGCAACCCGGCGACCGGATGCGGATTTGCCGCGGCGCCCAACGGCACCGCTTGCCCGACTGGAACCTGCAGCGCGGGCAAGTGTCTTGCCAGCCAGGTTTGCGGCAACAGCGTGGTCGAGGCGGGCGAGACCTGCGACGACGGCGACGTCACCAACTGCGGCCCCTGCAACGCCACCTGCACCGGTCCGGGCACCGGCACGGCCATGTCGGGCAGCTATGCGATCGGCGGCGTGGGCGCGCAGTTCGCGACTTTTGGCGAAGCCCTGGCCGCGCTGGCCAAGTGCGGCGTCAAAGGCGCCACCACCTTCACGGTCGCAGCCGGAACCTACAAGCAGGCGACCGGATTCGATTTTCCAGTCGTCGCCGGCGCGTCGGCTATCAACACGGTCACCTTCAAAGCCGCGCCCGGTGCGTCCGTCAAGCTGGCGGGCACCACCGGCACCGGCAGCTATGGCGGCGTGGTGCGGCTCGCCACCAATGCCGCGTTCCTGACGCTCGACGGCTTCGACATCGACGGTGCGCTGCCCGAAAACAAGATCGGGTCGTCGTACAGCGGGCCCATCGTGTTCAACAGCGGCGGCGGCCAGAGCCACGTTACCTTGCGCAACCTGCGCATCCACGATTTCGGCCCGACGTCGTGGGGCACCTACACCTACATCGGCGGCATCTACATCCAGCAATCGGTGACGGTCTCCGACCTGACCATCGAGGGCTGCCGGTTTGAGAACATCGCGCCGTCCACGACCTTCCACACCCAAGGCGCGATCTCCACGCGCAACGGCAAATTCACCAACTTGCGGATCATCGGCAACCGCTTTAGCGGCATCAAGGGCATGGATCCCATCCAACTGCGCAATGGCGCGGGATTCGAAAACTTGTTGATTGCCAACAATTTCATTGTCGCAGAGTCCGAGGGCGCCGTCGAGTTCTACAGCAGCGCGGCATTCGTCAACGCGGGCCAGTTCGTCTACAACACCGTGGTCCTGACCGGTGCGGCGACGCGCGGCATTGCCGGAACGCTGACGGGACCTCCACTTGATGTTCGCAACAACATTGTGTTTTCGACGACCGCCACCCTGCCCTTCGTGTCGGGAACCGCTGTGAGTCCGGCCGGCTTCAACTGCCTGGGCACCAAAATCACGGCCGGCTACGCTGCGGCAGCGACGGACGTCAAAGCCGACGCCAAATTCGCCAACGCCACGGCGCCGGGCTGGGACCTGCACCTGCTCGCTGGGTCGCCGTGCCTCGACGCCGGCACACCGCTGCCAAGCGTGACCACCGACATCGACAACCAGTCGCGCGGCGCCAAGCCGGACATGGGCGCCGACGAAGTGCCGTAGCGCTGGCAACTGGCGGTCGTTCCGGCTATAACCGCGCCTCGGCCGCGCTCGGCGTTTTCGGATAGGCAGTGACAGAACGGAGAAGGACGCGACACGGATGGGCTGCCGGACTGGCGGCCATGGGGTGGGCCAGCGCATGCGGCGTCACGCCTGCGACCTACCCGGACATCACGCCCTTTGTGGTGGCCGACATCGAAGCGCCTACCATCGCTGATGCTGTGGGTGCAAGTGGCAAAGCGGACTCGACCGCAAGCGGTACCCAAGACGCAGTGGCCGATGCCGACGCGGCGACTTCATCGGCGGCCGGCCCCGCGGTGTGCAGCAAAGACGACGAGTGCAAGGCGCTGACGCAAAGCGACTGCCTGACGGCGTACTGCGATCTGCCAACCAAGCAGTGCACCGTTGCGGCCGCAGCAGATGGCAAGACCTGCAAAGTACATGGGCCTTGTGGCGGTGGCGGCAAGTGCCAGGCCGGGGTCTGTCAGGCCGAAAACGGCTGTGCGCCTGCCGCGTGCACACCGATGGCGATTGCCTGCGGCGCCGAGTTGAAGATCGACCCGGCAGAGATGCCGAACAAGTTCAAGCAGTACGCGTGCGATTCGGCAACTTGGGAAGGCCCGGACCGCGTGTTCAGCTTGACGGTTACGTCGGCCAAGCTGGCGCAAGTGACGCTTCAAGGCGGTGGAAAGTGGAAGATTTTTGACCTGGCGCCGGCGACAGCAGACGGCTGCAATCCGGCGACCTGCGCCATGACCGGCACGACTTTGCAGTTTGGATTGCAGGCGGCCACGCCGCGCTGGCTTGCGATCGACAGCGCACCTGGAGCGACCCCCACGGTGATCAGCGTCGCTTGCGCGGCTAGCGCGTTTTGCGGCAACGCCACCTGCGAGAGCACGGAAGCGTGTTGGAGTTGCCCAGCGGACTGCGGCGCTTGCGACAGTTGCGGCGATGGCAAGTGCGAACCCAAGAAACTCGAGAATTGCACAAGTTGCGCCAAGGACTGCGGCGCGTGCAAGCCGGGCTGCCCCGAAAAGGACACGGCGGGCTGTACCACCCACACCTGCGAGGCGTGCGTGTGCGCCGCTGACCCCTTTTGCTGTGCGACCAAGTGGGACGACTTGTGCGCCAAAGCGTGCCTGGCGTGCAGCCAAAATGTCTGCGGCGACGGCAAATGCGACGCCGGCGAAAGCCAGGGAGGCTGCGTTCAAGATTGCCCGCCCGCGGCGCAGTGCGGCGACGGCAAGTGCGTCAAGGGCGAGTCGTGCGCGGGCTGTCCACAGGACTGCGGCAACTGCAACGTCGTGGCGGCCAAGTCTTGCGGCGATGGGCTATGCAAGGGCAACGAACACTGCGGCAACTGCGCGATCGACTGCGGCAACTGCGGCAACATTGGCTGTGTATGCGCCAAAGACGCCTTCTGCTGCAGTACCGCGTTTGACGCCCAGTGTGTCGACACCTGCGCCAGTTGCGCCAAAGGCTTGTGCCCCAAACCAACTTGCGGCGACGGTGTTTGTGGCGGCGGCGAAACGTGCAGCAGTTGCGCCACCGATTGTGGTCCTTGCAGCGGCAACTGACGGCTCGCCGCACACCGCTCAACCACGCCGTTGGCCCAGCCGAGCCTTGGCTGTCGCTTTTGCACGTCTGGTTGCCTGTGCCGCGGCGCCAGCGCTGTTTCCTGACGCCACCTATGCCATGGCCAGACTGCGGCCGTCGCAATCCTGAAGCGCTGTGGCGATGATCGGCGAGGCGATGGCGCTGTCGTGCGCCCTGTGCTGGGCGTCCGCGGTGTGGTTGTTCCGCCGCGCCGGTGCCGTCGACGCCAAGGCGCTGAACATCTACAAGAACGTCATCGCTTCGGCGTTGCTGCTGG
>CAXRHS010000681.1:0-2231 GCA_964230235.1 Myxococcota bacterium | reverse complement strand
CACCGCCGTGGTCGTCGCACTCGCACCCTTGATCCCGGGCGTCAGCGTCCACTGGGTATCGGTACACGCCACGGCGTCGCTGAAGGTGTTGGTACAGCCACTGCCGCCGCAAGCGTCAATCGTGCACGGGTTGTGGTCGTTGCAACTGGCATCCTTGAACAAGCAGCCGACCGCCGGATGGCAGAAGTCCAGCGTGCACAGGTTGGTATCGGCGCAGTTGGCCATACCAGAGCCAGCGCAGGTGACCGTGCTGCCATTGACCATGCACAGGTCCGTCGCGGTACATACGTTGCTGTCCGTGCACGCCGCGCCACCGGCCAGGTTGACGTACAGGCAGCCTTTGACCGGGTCGCAGCTGTGCGTCAGGGCGGCCGTCGACGGCAGGCCCCTAAAACCCCCCGCTCAGCGCCAGGCCGACGCCATTTCCCAGCCACGCCGGGGCGACCGCCCAATCGGGTGTCGGCGGGTCGGCGCGCCCTTGCGTTGGCGGCAGGCCATGGCGGCGGTCCCAAGCCCGGCGTTGGATCAGGGCGTCCTTGCGCACGGAGGCGCCATACAATCCGTACAGGATTCCGCCAACGGCGAGACCGACGCCAAGCGCCTGAGCGCCCAGCCTCGTCGTGCGGTCAGCCTCCGGAAAGACGGACGGGTCGTCGCCGAGCGCGACGATGACGATCCCAAAGCCCGCCGCGACATAGCCCATGCGATGCACAGCGGCCGAAGGCACCTCCGGTGGCGGGTCGTCTAAGGTCGGCGTGGACGCGAGCGGCGAGCCAATTGCCGGTACGGCGGCTACCGAGGGCGTCGCACCTTCGGCTTCGGCCAAGGCCGGCACTGTTGTTGCGATGGCGAACTCCGCGCGGGCCGCGCGGCGGTCGTCACTGCCGACAAAAACATGGACCAGGCTATGCGCGCTTTCCCAGCGTGTCCGGCGCGCGATGGCGCGACTGCGGCGCACGCCAAGCCAGATCGCAGTGGGCACACACATCAGGCCCGCACTGGCCAGTGTGCCGACGACCATCGATTCTGCCGACGTCAAATCGCGGCCGGCGCCGATCAGGCCGCCACCCCGAAAGCCAATCCAAAGCAAGACCGCCGTTGCCCCGAACGCCGGGCCGCCCAGCCATGCAAGCGTTTGCCCCCAGCGGCTCGGCACCTCCGGTGGCGGGTCCGCGCGGGCGGCGGCCAGGTAGCGCTCGGCCTCGACGGGTTCAAGGTCGTCGATGTCGTCAGCGTCGAACGCGAACGTCGGCTGGACTGCCAGCAGCGAAGCAACCAGCGCGGCAACCAAGCGATAGCGCAGCGGTGTCCGGAACACGTGAACCAAAGTCAATCCGCTCCTCCGCCGTCCCGACCCAACGCCACCATGCCGTGCACTGCGCATGCGCGGGTGGCAGCCTGCGTTGCCTTGTGGACGGTGTCAAGAGTTGACGCTGCCGGATTCCGAGGGATAACGCCCCGCGGCAGGCGGTGGCGTTCATGGCGAAGAAGGTGACGGCGGAAACGAGGGCGGCGGCGTTTGAAGCGATCCGTTACGAGGCCGAGTTGCTAGATGTGGTGAAGAAGTTTGGCATTCCCGCCGCGATGGTGTTGGAACTGGCTGCGCTCAATGCCAAGGGGAGTAAGCCGCGCAGCGAAGGCGGAGGTCGCTAGCAAAAGGTAACGACGGACGCGGCTGAGAAGCTCCGGGCGTACATGCTCGCGAATCCTACTGCGCATATGCGGAACCGCAAGAGCACTCCGCCTTGAACGGCTCGCCGCCAAAAGCACCCACCGCACCCACCGCGCCCCGCCCAGCGCCAGCGAGCGCCATCGCGCTGCCTGCCCCGAGCACCCCGACCGCCAAGTCCAGGCCGTTGTCGCGCGCCGGGCCGTGCTTTCGCGCCCTACGCCGCCCAATCCAGCTCGACCGGGTCGTCCACGCCGTCAAACTTGTCGCCCGGCGCCTCGTCCACGTTGTCATCGAACGTCCCCGGCGGCCCGCGAATGGCGATGACGTCGTCGCCGTCGCGGTCACCGGTCGCGCGCCACGGGCCGACGTGCCGCAGAATCTTCCCCACGTAAGCCGGGTTGCGAATCGCAGCGATCGGCTTGCGACGGCCACCGCACCCAGACCGTTTCAAAAGTTCCCACTCGAACGCACGCTTCAACCCTTCCGCCCAATTGAGCTTGGATGACGCCGCCTTGGCCGCGGCCTCGTCGCGCACCAATGAACTTGCGTCCTGTGCTTT
>CAXRHS010000680.1:0-5195 GCA_964230235.1 Myxococcota bacterium | reverse complement strand
CGCGACCCCCGCGCACGCCAACGCAAACCACGCGACTTGCACAGCGTGAAACGGCCAGGTCGCGCCGCCCCCGAGCAGCGTCTCGGCCAGCCATGAGGCTTTGGTGAGCGGCCGCCAGTAGCCGATGGTGTTGCCCGAACTGGACCAGAAGTAGTCATGGACCAGGTTGGGCCACAGGTCGGACCACGAACGCAAGTGCGCGTTCTCGGCGATGAGGAACCGCGCGTCGGCGACCAGGCCAAAGCCCAAGGTGGTGCGTCCGATCCACATGGCCACCAGCGCGGGCACCACGAACAGGCCGATTCGCCAGTGGCGCGAGGGCGCATGTCGACCGACTGGCGTGTCAATCGGTGGCGTTGCTTCCGCGGACAACGGTTCGGCGGCGGTGGATTCGGGCGCGGGTTCGACCATTGACCGCAAAGTAGCCCAGCGGGGCAGGGTTGCAAAGGGCGGTGCAATGCCGATCTGTCAATTGACGCCCCTGGCCAACCGCCCTACCTTCGACGCGAATCGCAGGCACGGCGCGCGCGTCTGCGTCGCGGGAGGCCGCTCAACCATGTCCATTGCCGTCCGAACCTTCTACCGCGTCGCTGTCGCCATTGCCGTCGCGGGGCTCCTGCTGTGGACCACCGTTGCGTCGGCGCTGACCAAGAGCGAGGTCTTCGACAAGTGCGCGCCGGCGACGCTGCTCATCGTGCTGGCGACGCCGCAGGGATCCGAGGTCGGTTCGGGCGTCCTTGTTGATCCCAAAGGCCTTGTCATCACCAACTACCACGTCGTCGCCGATGCGCCGCGCGCGCGCCTGTTCGCCGCCTTCCTGTTCGACCCCAAGGAGCGCATCGTCGAAGAAGACCTGCGCGACTACCTGAAGTCGCACGAATCCAAGGCCTTGCAGCCCAAGATCGTGCGCGTCGACCCCGAGAACGACCTGGCCCTGCTGCAACTGCCCGAGCGCAAAGGCGGTTATCCGGCGGTCGGCTGGGGCGACAGCGATGTGGTCAAGGTCGGCCAGGATGTCGTCGCCATCGGAAACCCGCAGGGCCTGGCTTGGACGCTGACGTCGGGGTCGATTTCGGCCATTCGCAAGAATGCGCTGCAGACGGAAACCGCGATCAACCCGGGCAATTCCGGCGGGCCGTTGCTCGACATGGAAGGCCGCCTGCTCGGCATCAACACCTACATTCGCAAACATGCGCAATCGCTGGCATTTGCCCGTCCGGTCAACCTGGTGCGCGGCTTCGTCGAACAAAAGGGCGATCTGGGTCACACCCTCGCCGGCGTTCAGCCGAGCCACAAGGCCCAGTCGCCGGTGCCGCTGCCGTCCGGCGCGCACATGTCGGTGCTGGTCAAGCGGCTCTTTCTCGACATTGAAAAGCGTTTTCCGGGTGAGGCTGGCAAGCGCGTGTTGTGCTCGCTGTTTTCGGCGATGACCTACGGCGGTCGGACGGTGGTGAGCGGCGTCGGCGATGTGGCCTGGCTCAACGAGTCGCTGGCTGCGGCGCTCGACAGCGTGCCAAAAGCCGAGCGCGCCAAGGCGGCGCAGTATGTCGAACAGAACCTGCCGCTGCTCGCCGTATCGTCCACAGGTCGGCTGTGGCTGCGCAGCGGAACCAAGTACTTCGACGTCGGCCCGGCGGTGGCGATGGACGTCGATGACGTCAGCGGTCAGATCTATGCCACCGACCAGGACGGCAACGTGGTCGCCTACGACCGCAAAAGTGGCGGCTGGCAGCAGACCGGCATCGGCGGTGCCCGCGACATCGAAGCCAGCGACGGTGTGCTGTATGTGCTGGACAAGGCTGGCATTGTCCACGCGGTCCAGGGCACCAAGAGGGCGCCGCTGTCCCAGAGGGCGGTCCAGGGTTCGCTGCTCGCCACGCGCGGCCTGCTGTACGTGCTGGACCACCGCGACGGTGCGCTGTTTCGCTGGCGCGGCGGCAAGTGGGACAAAGAAGGCGAGCCGATCGCCAAAGGCGTGCGCGAAGTGCGCGCCCACGGTGCCATCTGGTACGGGCTGGACCGCTCGGGCGGCGTGTACTCCGGTACTGCCGGCAACTACATCGACCGCGAAGGCGACCTGGTTGGCATCTGGTTGATTGGCGAAGACCTGCTCGGCCTGGCCAAGGACGGCGTGCTGCACCACTGGCACAACCAGGCGCAGAGGTGGCATGCGCTGACGCCGTAGGGCCGCCTGCGCTCACGCCGATCGCCACTGGCACGGGGCGGCGCGGCGCGACGACCGAAGCGGTCAGGCGCTTCTGATCCGCCAGACATGCGACAAGGCGTCCTGATCGCTAGGCTTTTTCGACGATTTGCTGCATCAGCGCGACCAGATCCGCCTCGCTGTCGACCGTTTCAGCGACCTGTACCGCCTGACCCGGGTCCATCTGCGCGACCCGCACCATTTCGACGCCGTGCCAGCGCCCCAAGATGGCGCGCGCATCGCGGTCGATCCAGGCCAGGTGCAC
Organism: Myxococcota bacterium; assembly: GCA_964230235.1. Taxonomy (GTDB): domain Bacteria; phylum Myxococcota_A; class UBA9042; order UBA9042; family UBA9042; genus SXRM01. The sequence continues at coordinate 2,727 of CAXRHS010000680.1, read as the reverse complement.
CAGCGCCATTTGCACTTTGCGCGGTAGCAGCGGCGCCAACAGCAGTCCCAGCCACGCCGGCGTCGAGTGGTTGCGCGCCACCGCCTCGCAGCCGCGATCGTTGCCCAGCCACCGCGGCTGCAGCAACAGCGCCTGCAGCGCCCACGGGTGCTGGGGGCGCATGCTCGCGACCTGTACCGCGTGCGGCTCCAAGGTCTTGGGGTTCTCGGCGAGAATCTGCACCACCGCCGGAGTCGAATCCAATAGCAGGAACGCCTGATGACTGGTCTCGGCCGCCCGCGCCCGCTCGCGTCGCCAGCCCAGCGACCACTTGTCGACGCTCGGGTGCAGCTGCAAGAGCCGCGCTTCGTCTGGGGCAATGCGCGCAAAGGCATCACGTAGCACCAGAGAAGTCCACGGCAATTCCAGTTCGACGGCGGCTTCGATGACCTCGGCGATGTGGGTGCCACCCGGCGCCAGTTCGTCGTCGGGCACCGGCCAGTGGCCGACCGGAAAGCGCGGCCGCGGCCGGGCATGAAGCATCCAGTGGGCCAGCGCCACCCAGACTTGTCGCCAGCCGCCGTCGATGCGGCCGCGCGCGGCCGCTTCGAAAAGGCACGCCAGAACAGCTGGTTCGGTATCGCGGATGCAGCGCGCGACCCGGCGCAGGCGCAGGCCGGCGTCCAGCGTCGCGGACAACGTCGCGTCCAGTTGCTTGAGGTGCTCCAACGCGGCATGGTGCGGATCGAACGGCTCCGCGGCCACGACCGGCACAGCGGGCGCATCTAGTGGCGCGGCCGGTTCGTCGCTGGCATCGCCGGCTTCGATCACGGCAGGGTCAGTTCCACCGACGTTGTCACGCCGGGCTGCACCTTGACCTTGGTCTCTTTCTTGAGCCCTAGCCGCTTGTTCTCAAGCGTAATCGTGTGCGAACCCGGCGCCACGGTCCAGGTCAACACTGGGGTCGATTCGCCGATCGGAACGTCGTCGATGCTGACCTCGGCGCTGGGCACGCTGTCGATGAAGAGATAGCCCTGGGTGCCCGCAACGCCAGTCGGCGGCTGGTAGGCGATGTCGCCGGACACTGCCAGCGCAACCTGTCGAACTGCGGCAATCAGAAGCGCGTAGCGACGGTCCTGCTGGCACAGTGGGTCCGCAACCAGCACGGTGCGCTCGCGGCCGCCCAACCGAAACGACAAGTCGAACATGGGCACGGCCGAATTCGCCGGTCCGAGGTGAGGGTTGTTGGGGTCGAACGGCGGCGGCGGCGCTTTGCCCTTCTTTGCCGGCTCTGCGGTCGCGGTCGGCGGCTGCGGCATGTCGAGCACGCCCTGGTCGCGCAGCCAGCCGAATAGCCGCCGCACATCGTGCTTGCGCATGAGATCCGTCTTGCTGACCACATCGCCGCGACCCATAAAGCCGCGCACATGCGAGACGACGCCGGCCTGGCCGCGCATCGTCACCTCGTAGGCCAGGTAGTGAAACGGACCGGGGTTGGCGCGCAACGCCACCCGCGCCCACGATTCTTGCAGTTCCGCATCGCTCGGCAGGTTGGCGGTGGTGACGTCTTCGGGCAGCGGCGACTTGTCGGCGGCAAGCGCGCGCGAGCATGCCAGCGCGCCCAGCGCGACCGCAGCCACCACCAGCGCCAGCCTCAGTTCAGGCGGGCGGCGCACCGGAGCCTCCGCCCGTTGCCGCGTCTGCAGAATCCGTGTTGGCCGGTCCCGCGTCGGTGTCGCCTGCCGCCCGCTCGACCGCCAGGGCTGCTGCGCGCGCCAGTTTCTGGTGCTGGTCGGTGTTGCGCGCAGGGGCCTCGAATTCCGGGCCAGCGTAGCGCCCAATCGGCCGCGCCGGATCCGGCGTCGGACCGCTGGTCAGCGGGTCCTTGCGCTTGCCGCGCTCTTTGCGCAGCCGTTCGACCGTGCGGCACACGTAGTTGGCCGTCTCGGCCACCGGCGACAGCGGCGACACTTCGGCAGCGCGGCTGGCGTGCTCGGTCAATTCGGGCGACAGCAACCGCACAACCGTCGGGATGCTGGCCTTGCGGTCGACCAGCAGCAGACCGACGTGCAGGTTGACTGCGTCCAGACTGGTCAGTGCCATCACCACGGCGGCCTGCCAGGCACCTGCCAGATCGAGGGTTTCGTCGACGGTCGCGTCCCCCACCACCACCGGGATGCCCGCCGCGCGCAAGCGTTGGACATTGCGCAACCCGCCGTCGCGTTCGACCAGCACCACCGGCACGCGGCGCTGGTGCAGGATCTCCGCCACCCGCGCGCCCACATTGCCGGCCCCCAACACCACCACATGGTCGTGCAGGTTGACCGGGGCGGGTTGCACCACGCCTGCCCGGCGCCGCTGCATCAGCCAGTCAAAGACCAGCAGCGCCGCCGCAATCAACGCCGCGCGGTCCGCCAGGGCCAGCGCAACGGCCAGCCAGTGGACGCCCGCCGTCAGCTTGAGCCCGACCGGCGCGGCGCCAGTCAGCACCCAACCCGCGGCGACACCCAGTGCGGTTCCCAGCCCCTGGGTCTTGAGCGTGCCGGCCAGGGCCAACGTGCCCACCGCGGTCACGGTCATCGCCACCACCAGCACCGTCCACAGCGCCGCGCGCACTTGCACCGAGCGCGGCGTCGGTCGCTTGACCTGCGGGCCCTTGCCGCCGCGACTGAGCAACTGCAACGCCAACTCGGCGGCAACCGGCCCGGTGACCGATCCCATCGAGTAGGGCTCAACATGCGGCACGCT
>CAXRHS010000679.1:0-2098 GCA_964230235.1 Myxococcota bacterium | reverse complement strand
AAGGGCTCGGTGCCCCCGGTCACGCGCAGTCCCTGCACGCTGCTGCCATCGGCACCAGCCTTGAGCACGAGCGCGGACTCGCCGATTTCGGGCTTGAGGTGCACCATCGCGGCGCACCGACCGCGCAGTTGCAGGGGCTTGGCCAGTTGCAGGCCGCCCGGGTAGGTGCCCCTTGCCACCGCAACCGTCGCGCCCGCAGGTGCCGCCTCGATGGCTTGGGCCAGACTTGAGTACGGGGCAACGCGCGTCCCCGCGGACGCACCGGTAAACGCGGCATCCACAAAGACCGCGTTGGGCCCTTCGGCCACGCCGCCAAATGGGTCATCTCCACAGTCCGCCGGGTCGGGCGCACAGTCTGGCAGCGCGGGGCCGGCCGTCGGTTTGGCCACAAAGCCCTTTGGGCAGACCAAGTCCGTACCTTGCAATGGGCGGCAGCTGCCCGGCTTGGCGGGGTCGGGCTCCTGGCCCACCGGGCAACCTGTTTCGCCGACCAGACAGTCGCGAGGAGGTGCAGTCGGGCCATCGGTGCACCAGCGCGGCGCGGCTGGCGTCGCCGGCGCAGGCAACTGAGCCAGCAAGTCGGCGGGCGCCGAATGGGCGGCAAATGTCGGGGGCGGAGCGCAACTGCCGGCCACACCGGGCGTGGTGCCAGCCAGACAGCCCCCACCGGCAACGAGTTCGGCCGCGGTGCAGGCGCGCGCCGCCGGCCCACAATAGGCGGAATCGCGGTCGGCGCAGGGCTGGCCGTCGCTGTCGCGCCAGTCCGCGCACCACCTGGGGATGCAGCGCTCGGCGGCGGTGACGACCAGGCTCGCGCACTCCGGCGGACCGACGGCCGCGCAGGTCACCTCATTCGCCAGCCACACCTTGTGCGCCGGACAGCAACCGCCACCAGGCATCTGCGCCAACCCGGGGCATGCGCTCGCGTCCGTGGCGTCCCCCGTCTGTGCATCGCTTTGCGCAGTCGTTTCAGCGGCAGACGCGGTCGGTGCCGGCCGATCCGCGCAGGCGACGGCAAAGGCCTGGACCACAATCAGTCCAAAAGCATGGGTGCGTAGCGGCGAGGCGAATGGACTGGCCAGGTCGATGGGCGGTTGCCGACCTGACGCAAAGCGAACGCAGGGCAAAACGCGAGTTGCCTTGCCAGCCGCCGCCAAGACCAGCGCTTTGTCGCCGCGCCGAGACCGCGCATCGGTCCTGTGTTGTGCCGCCGTCACCCTGCCCCGCCCGACGCGCGCCCCCCGCGCCGCCCTCGACCGGCAGCGTATTGACGGGTTCGGTGGGCGTCAATGGCCGGAATCATCGGGTTCGCGGAGCACGAGACGCCAAGAGCAACAGGAGCGAACCTTTTTCAACAACCTCACGCAGCAGGATTGGAGGCAGCCGCCTATTATCATAGCTGATTTCGAGCGACGATCAGTCCGCAGGTCCCCCCGGACCGAACGCCTCTGCGATACCAAGGCCCGCGGCCGCGGGCACGGCGGAGTTCGGCCCGTCGGCCACGTAGCCGCCAACCCACGGCTCTTCGGTCAACAACCACGCCGTGTCCAAGTCCGCGGACTCGACCCCACCCAGGGCAACGGCGAGGTGGGCGGCCGCAGTAACACCCAGCCGCGTCTCGACCATCGATCCCACCATCAGCGACAGACCGTGCTGGCGCGCCAACCGCCCGGCCGCCAGCGCGTGCATCAGGCCGCCGCACTTGGCGAGCTTGAGGTTGACGCCGTCGACTGCCCCGGCTTCGACCAGACGGCAGACCGCTTCATAGCCCTGACACGACTCGTCGGCAAGGACATCAAAAGGCACCGCGGCTGTCACGGCCCGCAAGCCGTCGAAGTCATCCGCACCGCAGGGCTGTTCAAAGCACTCGACCTGCAGGCCATGGCGCTCAATCGCCGCGCACAGCGCCCGCGCCGCGCCGACCTCGTAGCCAGCCTTGGCGTCGATGCGCAGCCGGGCCGCCGGAACCTGCGCCTGGATCGCCAACAGCGCCGCCACATCTGCGGAGAGGTCGCGGCCGACTTTGACCTTGAACGTGTCGAAGCCGCTCGCGGCCCGCCGTTCGGCAAGCTGGCCCATTGCGGCAGGTTCACCGATG
>CAXRHS010000678.1:0-2629 GCA_964230235.1 Myxococcota bacterium | reverse complement strand
CCATGTTCACAAAGGCACTATCAGTTCGCGGATACACCCGCCCCGCCCGGCATGTAGACAACTGCGGCATGAATCGCTAGCGTTGACGCCATGGCTGTGTGCGCCCGTGGTTGGTCCTTCCCCGGCCAGACGCGGTGCCGCAGCGCTTCGAGGAGCCATGGAGAACCTTCCGACCGGACCTGCGGTGGGTGGCGTTCCGCCGGCCGACGCCGCGCAACTGTTGGCAACCGTGGTGCGGGTGCTGCATACCACCGCGCACGCCGACACCGCCTATGCCGCGGCGCTCGACGCGGTAACCCGTTGGTTTCGGCCGCTCAGCAGCTACCTGCTGCGGTCCCAACCGCGCGATGGCACGTTTTCAATTCAACATTTGCGGGCCCGTCCTGGGGTGGTGCCGCCGCCGCCGATTGGTGAGGCGCTGCCGCTCGACCCGCGCATGGTTCGCGCCTTTGACCAGGTGCCGCACGGCGGCGTGTTGCAGTGGACACGCAATCAGCCAGCCACGGATGCCCGCTTTTTTCATGAGGCATTCGGCATTGAATCCGCGGTGGCATCGCGGTTGACGGCTGCCGATCGCGACGAGGTGTGGCTGTTGGCCATGGACCGGCCGTTTGCCGAGGGCGATTGGAACACCGCGGATGTCGAGTTGTTTTGCGCGATCGCAGACGCTTTCGCGTTGCGCGTCGACCTGGAGGGTGTGCGCAGGGCGATGCGCCACCAGACTGCGGTCGTGCGCGCCGTAGTCGACGACCACGACGATCTGGCGTTTACGGCCCGGGCGGACGGCACCTTTGAGTTCGCAAGCGTGAGTTGGACCGCGATCACTGGCATGGCGCCGGAGTCGTGCTTGAGTCGCGGCTGGCTTGCCGCAGTCCACCCCGACGATCTGCGTGCCTGCGCGCAGTCCTGGCAGGCGGCGCTGGATGGCGCCAAGGGTTGGCGGCACCGCGCGCGCCTTGGCGATGCCACCGGCAAGGGACGCTGGCACTGGTTCGACCTGCGCGCTGACCCGATTCGTGACGATCGCGGGCAACTGGTCAAGTGGTACGGCCGGGCAAGTGCTGCGGCCGACGTGGCGGCGCGGGCGGTCTCGGGTCATTACTAGCCCGATCGTCGGCCGAAACCAATGGCTACGCTGGCGCCCCGGATCCGGCGCTTTCGGCGCATCTCTTCGTTGTCATGGTCCGGGAAATCGCGTCGCAGGCGCGATTTCTTGATCCGGCCCCATTGCTCCGGTGCTCGCTCCGCCGGGGTCCCCGCGGTGAGCGCAGCGAATGAGCCATGCCCCCATCGGGCATGGCGAAAGCGGGGGATCTGCATCCGAAATCGCCGGCCCGACCAAAGTTATTGCCGGATTTGGGGGGCGGGCCTGCCGGTTGTGGTCCAAGTGGGCAGCGCCACGCGCACGGGGGCCGTGGCTGCGATGGTTTCCGGCGACATCCTTGCTCGCGTGCTGGCGCCAAGGCAGCGATCAGCCGTCCGATTGCAACCTTCGGCGCATGGCGCCCAACGCCTGTGTTTGCGCCGTTTGCGGCCGCGACCGCGGCTGGCGTACGCTTTGGCGATGGCGCGTTTTCTCCTTCTCGTTTGGTTCTGCTTTGCGCAAAGTTACTGTGGCGCGACACCCGCAGCCGCCCCAGCCGCTAGCGCCGATGGCAGCATGGCCACTTCGGACGCCGCTGCGAGCGGCGATTCGGCGGGCAACGCCAGCGCTGACGCGGTTGCAGAGGTCGCGCCACCGGCCGTCTGCGACCCGTCCGATGGCGAACTGCGGGTGCACCACCTGCAAATGCTCGGGACGCACAACAGCTACCACGTTGCCAAAGACAAGCCGCTGACGCCGCAATGGAACTACACCCATAGCCCTCTGCAGGTGCAACTGGACCAGGAGGGCGTGCGAGCGTTCGAGTTCGACCTGCACTTTGCGGCCGTCGGAAGCCCCATCGCGGTCAAGCATGTCCCGGGCATGGACGACGGCACCCGCTGCGCGACTCTGGGCGATTGCCTTGGCCAGCTGCTGCAGTGGAGCGATGCACATCCCTGTCACCATCCGCTGTTCGTGACCCTGGAAAACAAAGACGAACTGACGGCCGACGATGTCGCAGACAACCTGCCAGAGCTGGAAAAACAGGTGCTGGCCGCCGTGCCCGCGTCGCGCCTGATCAAACCGGACGACCTGCGCGGCTCGTTTTCGACCCTGGCGGCGGCGGCGGCGGCCGGCAATTGGCCCACTTTGCAGCAGGCGCGCGGCAAACTCGTCATCATCCTGTACGACAAGGCGGACCTGTTCGCGAAATACACCAAGTTTCGTCCTGGGTTGCAGGGCGCGCCGGTGTTCGTGTTTGGCAAACTGGGCGACCCCAGTACCGCCGCAGTGCTGGCCGACAATCCGGCGGACCCGGAACTCGACAAGGCGGCCAAAGCCGGGTGCCTTGTGCGCACCTTTCCGGACGCGACCCCGGGCGAGTCGGCCGCCGCGCAGGCTGGCGGCGCCCATGTGATCAGCACCGATCATCCGGTGCCCAAGCCGCGCATGCCGGGGTTTGCGCTGCAGTTGGTCGGCGGCGAGCCTTCGCGGTGCAATCCGGTCACGGCGCCCAAGTCGTGCACCGCCAAGGCGGTCAACGCC
>CAXRHS010000677.1:0-5733 GCA_964230235.1 Myxococcota bacterium | reverse complement strand
CAAGGATCCGAAGAGTCAAATGGCGTGCTTGCAATGCCACCAGGCCCACGACCCGTCCGAAGAACCCGAGGAAGCGGAAAGCGAGGACGGCGACAAGGACGAAGACGAGGACGGCAGTGCCGAAAAACCGGCAATCGCGCCCACCGCGGCGACCCCGGCCGATGCCGCCACGCCGACTGCCCCTGCGACCGCGACGGAAGGAGAAGAATCATGAGCTGCACCCCCCAGGGCTGCCCGAGCTGCAAGCCGGCCGCAACCGACACGCCCGATCCCACGCGGCGCCAATTCGTCTGGGACGCCATTCGCACGTTCTCGTTTGGCGCGCTGACGCTGACCGCGCTGCCGATTCTGGTGTCCGAGGCCGACGCCGATGACGAGCCCAAGGCAGCCGCGCCCCCCGGCGACGCTTCGCCGAGCGCAGACCACGCCAAGCAAAAGGGCAAGCGCACCGTGCTTTTCGGCTACCTCGTCGACACCACCAAGTGTATCGGCTGCGGCGGTTGCATGTTGGCGTGCAAGAACGAGAACGATGTGCCCGACGACCAGTTTCGCACCTGGGTCGAACGCTACGTGTACTACAAGGACGGCAGGGTCGAAGTCGACACCTGCACCAGCGGCAACTACTCGTTCGATCAGAAGCCGGCGCTCGACCCCAAGGTGGTCGACAAGGCCTTCTTCGTACCCAATCTGTGCAACCACTGCGTCGAAACACCGGGCATCCAGGTCTGCCCGGTGGGTGCGAGCTTCATGACCCAAGAGGGCGTGGTGCTCATCGATCACGAGCGCTGCATCGGATGCGCGTACTGCGTGCAGGCGTGCCCGTTTGGCACCCGCTTCATCAACCACAAGACCAATACCGCCGACAAGTGTACCTGGTGCTACCACCGTGTGTCCAAAGGCGAAAAGCCCGCGTGCGTCGAAGTGTGCCCGACCGGAACCCGCATCTTTGGCGACATCAATGACCCGGACAGCGACATCAGCAAAGTGCTGGCGGTCCACCGGATCGACGTGCTGAAAAGCTACCTCGGCACCCGGCCCAAGACCCGCTACATCGGCCTGACCGCGGAGGTGGTGTGATGCAGTCTCACCCGATTGAGTTCATGTTTCCCAATGATCATGGCAGCGTCGCTTGGACCATCATGATCGTGCTCTACCCGTACATCACCGGGTTGGTCGCCGGCGCGTTTGTGGTCGCCGCCCTGTACCACGTGTTCGGCAAGAAAGAACTGGCGCCCGTCGCGCGCTTTGCGCTGGCAGCCTCGTTCTCGTTTTGCGCGTTTGCCACCATGCCGCTGCTTTTGCACCTGCACCAGCCGCAGCGGGCGTTCAACATCATGTTCACGCCGAATTTCACCAGCGCGATGGCTGGGTTCGGCTTTATCTACAGCTTCTACCTCATCCTGCTGAGCGTCGAAATCCTACTGGTGTTCCGCGACGACATCGTCGCGCGAGCGCGGCGGGGAGGCGTTGAGGGACTGCTCTACAAGGCGCTGGCGCTGGGTGTCACCACGCAGACACCGGGCTCGCGGGCGCTGGACCACAAGTGGATCAGCATCCTCAGCGTCGTCGGCATCCCGGCCGCGTGTGTGCTGCACGGCTACGTCGGCTTCATCTTTGGTGGCGTCAAAGCCAACCCGTGGTGGTCTACTGCGTTGATGCCGGTGATCTTCTTGTGTTCTGCGATCGTATCCGGCGTCGCGATGCTGATCCTGCTCTACGTCGTCGCGTGCAAGTTTCGCAAAGTGGCTGTCGACGACGAGTGCTTGCGGTCGATGATGCGCACGCTGTGGCTGTTTCTCATCCTCGCGGTTGCGCTTGAAGAGCTCGAACTGCTGAACATGGCCTACGAGTCGGGCTCGGAGTGGGCGATGCTGTCGCGCCTCATCAACGAAAAGCTGCACTTCTCGTTTACCTGGCTGCAGCTTGTGCTCGGGTCCATCGTGCCGTTTGTCTTGCTGGCCATTGGCATGCGCCGGGGGCTGCACCCTGGCGTCCGCATTGGCCTTGGCACGGTGTCGGGTCTGCTGGTGCTCATCCAAGTGGCATCGATGCGCTGGAACGTGGTCATCGGCGGCCAGTTGTTGTCGAAGAGCTTTCGCGGCTTCAACAGCTACCTGCCGGAACTGGGAGGGCGCGAAGGCCTGGGCGTGGCCCTGCTGGTGTTCAGCTTGCCGTTCGTGTTGCTGTTTGCGCTCGGCAAGATCCTGCCACTGTGGAAGACCGACGCCGCAGACGCCCATTGACAGCGGCGACGGGCCTGACTGCCGAGTTTTCGGCATGCGCTGCCGAAATACCGTCGCGTCGGCGCTTGCCACACCAGGAAACCCAAATCTAAATCTGCGCTTGTGCCACCACGCGCCACGGCGACGGCTGGCCCGGGTTTTGCAACGCCATCCGCGTGACGTCGCCGGTCGCGCCGGCGCCGCGGAGTGAACGATGAAAACCATGGGCAGTCGCTGGATGGCAGGGTTAGCGGCGCTGGCAATCGCAGCGTGCGAAGGCGGCGAAGGGCCGGCCGGCGCGGCAGGCAAAAACGGTGCCGCAGGTGCCCAGGGTCTGCCTGGCGAACCTGGCGCCAAAGGCGACCCCGGCGCCAAAGGCGACAAGGGCGACCCTGGCAGCACCGGCGCGGCTGGCGTCAACGGCACCAAGGGCGACAAGGGCGAACCGGGCAAAGATGGCGTAGAAGGCGCGGACGGCGCGACGGGCACCACCGGCCCCAAAGGCGACCCGGGCGCAACGGGCCCCAAGGGAGACAAGGGCGATCCCGGCAATTCGGCCGCGACGCTTGGGACGATCGCGGGCAGCGTGACGGCCGCGGCAGATGGCAAGCCCGTTGTCGGTGCGTCGGTCACGGTCACGCCGCTCGGCACATCTGCGACCACCGACGCCCAGGGCAGCTACACGCTGGCCAAGCTGCCAATTGGCGCCTACTCGGTTGCGGTCAGCGCCAAAGGCTTTGGTTCCGCGACGGCAGCGGGGGTTGGCGTCGCCTGGGACGCGACCACCAAGCTGTCGTTCGCCCTGGTGGCTGGAACGCCTGGCGGCGCCGCACCGACCGTCGCGGCGTTGGAACCGGGCTCTGCCGGGTTCGGTCAAGCCGTCAAGCTGACCGCGACCGTCGCCGACGCCGACAACCCGGCAGACCAGCTGACGATTGCCTGGAAGCAACTGTCGGGCAAGCCCGTGACGCTCAAGGCCAGCGGCGCCGTGGTCGACCTGACGACGCCGACGTTGCTTGAACTCAAAGGCGCGCCGCCGCGCACGGAGGTCATCGGTCTGTCGCGCGACGAAGCGCAACTGCGCTTGCAGGTCACGGCGACGGATCCCCAGGGCCACGCGACGACGGCGACTGTGGCGGTCAAGCTGGCCGAACCAACGCCTGGGCTGCGCACGGTGCCGCTGGGCATCCCGGTTTACTTGGGCGCGCCGAACGTGCTCGACAAGGCTGGCAAACCGGTTGCGTGGCAGTGGTCGCTCGACGCCGCTGGCGCAGTGGGCAGCAAGGCCGCGTTGTCCAGCACAACGTCGCAGTTCGTGGCGTTTACGCCCGATGTCGCCAAAGGGGTCTACAAGGTCACTGAGGCGGCCTCTGGCAAGACCCTGACCATCTATGCTGGCGCGTGGGTCGGCGTCGGCGGCGCCGAAGGGATGTGCACCGTCTGCCACAGCGGCAGCTTTGCGCCGGACAACTTCACGCCGTGGCAAAAGACCAAGCACTTCACGGCTATGGCAGACAAATTCGACGGCAAGCAGGGGCCGTTTGGCGCCGAGTGCCTGGCCTGCCACACGATCGGCTACAGCGAGTCGGTGGCCAACGCGGGTTTCGACGACCTGGCCAAGACGGCCAACTGGCAGATCGGCAAGGGCGGTCCGGGCACCTGGGCCGCCTTGACCAAGGACAACAAGGCCCTGGCGCAGTTGGCCGGGGTGCAGTGCGAAAGCTGCCATGGGCCACAGGCATCGGCGGCGCACGGCAGCAACCCCGCGATCGACGTGCCGGCGCGGGTCTCTTGGGGCAGCGCGGTCTGCACCACCTGCCATGGCGACGGCCCACAGTACCCGATTGGCGCGCAGTGGGCCGGCAGCAAGCACAACAACCACGATCTGACCGTGCTGGAAGCGACGTTTGAGAAGCGCGGCACGACCGCTGCGCACTGCGGCCGCTGCCACTCGGCGCAGGGGTTTGCGCTCTACGCCAAACAGTTGACCAATGGCGTGACCGGCTCATTGGTCAAGCCCGACGGCAAACCAGCGGATGAGGCGTTCTTGCGCGGACTGGGCCTGGAGACGGCGAGCGTGCAAACCATTGGCTGCGCGGCGTGCCACAACCCGCACGATGCCAGCAACCCGGCCCAGCTGCGGATTGGCAGCCAACTCGCCGCGCTGCCCAACGGCATGACAGGCATCAAGGGAGCCGGCACGGGCACGCTTTGCATGGCCTGCCACAACACCCGCAATGGCGAACACACCGACTTTGTCGCCGCGCCCGCCAACTTCTCGGCACCGCACTCGCCCGCGCAGACCGATGCCCTGTACGGCTTCAATGCCTACTTCGTGCCCCGCTATACGCCCGGTGGCCACCTGGCTGTCAAAGACACCTGCGCCAGCTGCCACGTGGCGATTCCGCCAGCGTCGGGCGGCAACAGCAACCACGGCTTCAAGGTCGACAACGGCCTGTGCAAGAGTTGCCACTCCGGCTGGGTGGATGGCGAAGCGCTGCAGGCGTCGTACGAGGCCCAATTGCTGGCGCTCGAAACGGCGATCGCGGCCAAGGCCAAGGCGGCCATCGCGACTGCCATCGGCGTCTCTGGCAACAAGGTGACTGTCGTCGCCTTCAATCCGGATCCAGCCAACCCATTCTACTCCGCAGCCATCGAACTGACTGCCGCCCCCACCAAGGTCGAGCTGGCTGAATTCGCAGGACAGAGCGCTGTTGTCCTGCACCTGGGCAACGCGGTCACCGCCAATTGGGTCGACGCCAGCGGCAACCCAGCCAAAGACGCTGCGGGCAACCCGCTGCCGGCAGCAAGCTTGAAAGACCTGCAAGTGCGCGCCGGCGACCTCAAAGTTGCCAAAGGCAGCGCGGCCGCGACGACGGTCATCGACCCTGCAGGCGACCTCAACAAGGCCATGTGGAACGTCCACCTGCTGCTGGGCGACGGCACGCGCGGCGTGCACAACCCTGCGTTCTACAAGGCTGTCATCGCGGCGACTACCGCCAAGGTCAACGCGCTGTGAAAACGCTCACCACCCGCCTGCGCGCGCTGTTTGCGGCAGTCGCCACCTTGGCGGGCGTGGCCGCGTGCGACAACGCCCGCCTGGCGGCGCCCGACGCCACCGATGCGAGCGGCGACAGTGGCTTTGCTGCCAACTGTTCGGCGTGCCACGGCTCGGACGACAGCCCTGCCCCGCCGCGTGGCGTGGGCGGCAAGGTCGATGTCGCGTGGCGCGGCGTCGGGGCCCCCCAAACCCACCTGGCCGGAACGGCCTCGGCCAACCCGATCGCCTGCAACAGCTGCCACGTTGTCCCCAACGGCCTGTGGGACGACAAGCACATCGACAGCGCCGACAAGCTGGCAACCGTGACCTTTGGCGGCGCGGCGCTGTTCAAAGACGCCACGCCAACTTGGAACCCAACCAGCCTGACCTGCGCCACAACGTATTGCCACGGCGGCACCCTCAAGGCTGCCGGCAAGAACAAAACACCGCTGTGGACGCAAGTCGATGGCT
>CAXRHS010000676.1:0-3393 GCA_964230235.1 Myxococcota bacterium | reverse complement strand
GCCGCCGCCGCCGCCGCCGCTGCCCGACGAGTTGGCCGCGCTGCCGTAGCCGCCGGCGCCACCACCGCTGCCGGGTTCCAGGCCGCTCGCTAGCTTGGCGTCCCCGTAGGTGCCGCCGCCATTGCCAGGCGTGCCGCACGTGTTGGGCGTCGTGGTACCGTTCTGGCCACCCTGCGCGTGACCCGCTCCGCCGCCGCCGGCGCCGTAGCCCGCCGCACAGCCACCGGTCCCGCCGCCAGGGCCCGCGCCGGTGTTGCCGGTGGTATTCGGACCGGTTCCGCCACTTGCGCCGCCGCCGCCGCCGCCGGCACCTGCCGGAGACTCGGGGCAGCAACTATTGACGTCCGGTGCAGCCTGGCCGCGCAGATCCAGCAGGCCGTCGACGACCGCGTTGCCCTGCACTTTGATTTGCAATGGCGTACTGCCGGTCACCGTGACCGTCACGCCCTCTTTGATGGTAAACGACTTGAATTCATAGGTGCCGCCGGCCAGGTTGACGTTGCCCGTCGCGTTGTAGTCGCCATCCTTGCCCGAGCCGCAAGCCGGACAGCCACCGGTCGACGAAGCGCCCGTGTTGGCCTCAACCCAAGTGTTGAGCGACTTGTCCCACAGCCAGCCTTGCGCGACCAGCGGCGGACCGCCGTTGGTCTTGACCACAAGCGACTTGCCGTCCGCCAGCGACTCGTCGACCACCGAGCGCATCCGCGTGTACGGCATCGCATCGGGCCCGACCAGATCGCTCTTGACCTGCATCGTACCCTGCGCCTTGTAGGCCACGCGCACGGCAAAGCTCTTGAAGATGCCATCCTTGCCATTCGAGTTGGCCATCTTGACCTTGTCGCGCACGATCAGCATCCACGTGCCTTTGGGGTCCTTGCCCTTCCAGCCGTCCAGCGAGCCCTCGGCAATCGGCAGCTTGGTTGGAAAGGTCGTCTTGAGCGTGGTTCCGCTGGCGCCGCCGTTGTAGAGCGTCAGCAAATTGCCGGCCGGGTCGGTGGCTTCGATCTTGAGCTGTGAGACATCGCTGTTGTCGATGTCCACATCGATTTCAACAAGTTCCGCAGCGCCCAGGGACGGCAGCGTGACCTCACCGGTGACATAGAAGGCGGGCTGACCGTCCAGCAGTTCGGCGCCGACAGGTTGCACGAACGGTTGGTTGATGGTCGAAGAAAACAGCGTCGCGACCAGCGGATCGACGCCCGACACGCAATCCAGACTGCCATCGGCCTTGATGCCCTTGACCACAAGTCCGCTGCCGCAACCTGCGCCGACCTTTGCCAGCACCGGGACATCTTTCAGGTCACCGTAAGCGCCAGTCTTGGCCACATCGGCGAGTGCAGTAGACTTTGCGTACACGGCGAGGTCGGCGGCCTTTGCATAGGCCGAGAGGTCGGGCGCGCCCTTCAAGTCCGCGTAGTTGCCTGACTTGCCGACCGCCGACACATCTGCAGTCTTCGCATAGGGTTGCAGCACGTTGGGGCTGAGCGCGCCGGCGTTGATGCACCCACTGCACTCCACCCCCTCGGCCAGCAGCGCGCGCGCCGCGTACAGTACCGCGTGGATCTTGGCGCGCGGCATCTCGGGGTCACTGCCAATCTGCAGGCCCAACCACGGCTTCTGGCCGCCAAACTTCGCGAAGTCAAGCGGCGTTTTGCCACCGAGCGCCCATTGCCACTGGCCCGCCTTGACGGTGAGCGCGACGGGCCCCTCGCTCCACAGCGGCGAAGCGGCAGTCTCGTCGGCGTATACAGCGAATGTGGCGTTGTATATGCCGTCCGCGACCGGTCCGCTGCCGGACTGCAGCACGCCTTCGACCAGTGACGTCGTCGGCGAAGCCAGGGCCGGACTGGCGCCAAGCGCGCAAGCCAGCACCAAAAAGCGGCCGATGGTGGCCGCGTGGCGAGTGAAGCGAGAGTGCATGATTCCCCTGGAAAATCCGGCGTGGCCGGCGCATCAGGGGCCAATGATGCAAAAAACTGTAAGCGCACGCAAGCGCACCCCACAGGCAGGGTGCGGTTCCTGAAATAGGGGCGACCTGCCGCTTGGAACCCACGTGGTCCCCGCAAGTACGGCCGGCGGCTAAAGTCGCGGACTGGGTTCAAAAAGCCTTGCCTCCGCAAGGCTAGGCAATCACGAATGAAATCTCAGCCCGGCGCAGGCCGGGCTTCGTACAGCTAGCCTGCGGCTTTAGCCGCCGGGTCTAACCTGAACGCCATGCATATTCATCAGTTCCGCGCTCCTCGCCGCAGACCCCAAAGTGCGATCCGCACCCCCACAGGCAAACGCATCGCTAGCCAAGTCTGCGCACAAACAAGCCACCCTGCCCGACCATCGCCTCGACAGCGTCCACTTCTTTGACGCACCCAGCGGTCAACACCTCGGGCCCGTCAGGCGTAACCAGCACGTCATCCTCGATGCGCACACCGATCCCGCGTGAGGCGGCCGGCACCTCGTCGTCGTCCGTCGCAAAGTACAACCCCGGCTCGACCGTCAGCACCATCCCCGCCGCAAAGGTGCGCGCGCGGTTTGGCTTGCCAGGCTCCGGCGCGCTGCCGGTGTCGTGGTAGCGACCCGTGTCGTGCACGTCCATGCCCAACCAGTGCGAGGTCCGGTGCATGTACCAAGGCTTGAACGCCTCGTCCTTGACCAACTGCCCGACGTCGTCGCCCTGCAGCACGCCCAGCTTGACCAGACCGGCGGTCAGCACCCGCAGCGCGCAATCATGGACTTCCGCAATGGTGTTGCCGGGCCGACAAAGCGCGATGGCTTGCTTCTCGGCGTCGAGCACAATCTCGTAGACCGCCCGCTGGGCCTCGCTAAACCGACCGTCGGCCGGAAATGTGCGCGTAACATCGGCTGTCAGGTAGCCGATCTCCGCCCCCGCGTCGATGAGCACGAGGTCACCCGGCTGCACCGCCGCGTTGTTCTCGCGATAGTGCAAGATGGTCGCGTTGTCGCCGCGCGCCACGATGCTGCCGTACCCCACGCGGTCCGAACCCGAGGCGCGAAACACATATTCGACCGCGGCCTGTAGTTCGCGCTCGTTTACCCCCGGCGTGCACACCCGCATGGCCTCGTGGTGCGCCTGCGCCGTCGCCGCCGCGGCTTTGCGCAGCAACTCCAGCTCTGCCGCCGACTTGTGCAGCCGTTGTTCGCTCAGCACCAGCGACAGGTCGGTGTAGTGATCGGGGCCGTCGAGAAAAAGCCTTGGCTGCGTGCGGTGTTTTCTCGCTGCCTTGATCACCCGCGCATCAAAGGTGGCGTCGCGGCCCAGTGACCACGCCACTTGACGCGCGCCCTCGCACAGCTTGCCGAAGTCCTCATCAAACTTGCCGATGTCAAAAGCCTGACTCACGCCCAGCCACTGGGCGGCCCGCTCGACGCCCGCGCGCC
>CAXRHS010000675.1:0-3339 GCA_964230235.1 Myxococcota bacterium | reverse complement strand
GTCCAAGCCCTGCGCGCGTGCGATTGGGTCGGCGGTGCGAAAGCCGAGGCCCTGGATTTCGTCGATGAGTGAAAACGGCCGCTCGCGCACCACTCGGCCAGTGTCGGCGGCATAGCGGGTCTGGATCTTGCGCACGAGCGCCGGACCCAGACCCAGGCCAAACAAGAACAGCGCAGTCTGCTCCGCGGCGTCCAGTTCGCTCAGGCGGGCGTGCAGGACCTTGCGGCGCTTCTTGCCGACGATGCCGTGCAGCACCTCGACATCGGCCCTGATCTGTTCGACGGCGGTGTCGCCCAGCTGGTCGACCACCCGCTGCGCAGTGCGCTTGCCGATGCCGCGGATGACCCCAGACGCCAGCCACGCCACCAGTCCTTCGGCCGACTGCGGCAACGCCGGTTGCGCCGCGTCGACCGCAAACTGCTTGCCGTGCTGTGGATGCTCGGTGACTTTGCCCCACACGCGGACGCTATGGCCTTGCTGGACGCCCCATAGCGGGCCGACCACTTTCCAGCGACCCTGCCGCGGGTCGTCGAGCACCGCCACTGCGCGCGCGCCATCGGGCGCTTGCCAGACGAACCGCACCAACTCGCCGCACAAGGTCTGGGGGGCCGCGCTAGCAGGATCGGGTGCGTCTGCGTCGGCGCTCATCGCGGCAGGCTGACCTATGGGACGGCAACCGACGGCAGTGCGGGCCAGCGCACCATCACCGTGACGGTTTCGTTGTTGCGCAGCACTTCAGCCTTGCAGCCGTTGGCCGAGGCGCTGCACACGCGCACGATGCGATCCACCTGATAGGCGGCCTTGACCTTCTTGCCGTCGATGGTGACCAGCACGTCGTTGGCCTCGAGCGGCGGGGTCTTGGCGCGCACCAGCACACCCTTGCCCTTGTTGGCGGCAAAGATCGCCTTGGTCTCCAGGTTGGGGGCAAAGCGGTCCCACAAGGCGTACACGCGGGCCTGCTGCACCTCGTCGGCCTGGGCCTTGATGGTGTCGGCAAAGCTCGGCAGCTCGGGCGCGCGCCAGTGCAGCATGGCTGGCAAGGCGTCAATCAGGTTTTCGCCGCGGGTGCGCCGACCCGGCTGGCCGAGCAGCTGGTTGCCGGCCATGGTCAGTAGGCGCGTGACGCACTTGTCGATGGCCGAGGTAATGCCAGGCCGCGGGTCGCCGCCGGGCGTGAACTGGGTGGGGTCGTCGGTCTGCTGCACCACAGTCCAGGCGATGCGGTTGCCGCGCCGCACATCGTACAGGGCGGCCTCGACCCGAATCTCGGACTCGATGCCGTGCTGGCGAAACGTGCTTGGCTTGCCGGCAGCCTTGGCCTTTTCGTCCACTATATCGCGGACGTTGGTCGCGCGATTTTCGGTCACCAGCACATGCAGCGCCATCCACTGCTGCCACTCGGCGCCGACCTCGCTGTCGCGGGTGGGCAGGTCGGTGTCGTACGAGACGTTGCGGGCTTCGTCCAGGGTCTTGTTCAGGTCGAAGTCAAAGAGCCCGAGCACCGGCAGGTCGGATTTTTGCAGCACCAGGCGGGTGACGTCGAGCGAGCGGGCGGCGACTTCCAATGCGCCGGAGTCCGGTACCGACAGTGTGACCGGCAACACCACGAGCCCGGTTGGGCGCAGGTCGGCGGGCAATGGCCCTTCGTCGACGACTTGTTGACCGCCGCAACCCGCAGCCAGCGCGACCAATGCTGCGGTTGTCCACTGCCAAATCCCCTTGCCCATGCGTTCCTCCGTGTCCGGCAGGGTACGACCAATTGGCCGGGGCGGCAACGGTCGCGGGCGGGCTGCAATCGGTCTGCGGCGGTTTCGCGGCCGCCGAGTGCGCCGCTTGACCGCGCCATGCCGGCCGCGCACGCTTGCCTGCACCGCCTCGCCGCGGGCACCAAGGTTGGCATGCTGCATTCGCCCCGACGGTCCAACGTGCTGGTCTTTGCCCTTGTTGCCTGCATGGGGCTCGCCAACGCGGCACACGCCGACCCAGCGCCGGCACCCGACCCCAACGCCGAGGCCGCTGCGACCGCCGAAACCGAGCCGCTGATGACGCCGTTCAGCGACGCCTACAATGCCGGCGACTACGGCAAGGCCCTCGAGATCTTGCGCAAGGCCCTCGCGATTTGGCTGGCGCGGGTCGGTCCGAATCATCCCACCGTCGGCAGCTTGCGCATCAACGCGGCCGAGATGTTGCGGCAGCTCGGGCGCCTGGACGAAGCGGTCGCCGAACTGCAGACCGCCCTGACGGTGCTGAACGCGACCGCCGGCCCCACCGCGCCCCAGACGCTGGTCGCCCAACACAACTTGGGTACGGTGCGCCTGCAACAGGGAAAGATCAAGGAAGCAATTGAAATCTTGGAGAAAACAGAGATCGCGCTGGTCCAGGTCCACGGCGACAGTGCGGTGCCGGTCGCCCAGGCGCGCATGCACATCGCCGACGCGCGCCTGCAGCTGGGGCGCTTGGACGCTGCCCGCGCCGGCTATGTGCAGGTGATGCGGGTGCTCGACGCCGAGCGGCCGCCGAGCCCAGAGCACCTCGCGGTCGCGCTCAACAACCGCGCCAAGTTGCACCGCGCGCTCGGCGACCTGCCCGCGGCCGAACGGGACCTCGCGCGGGCGGCGCAGATCCTGGGGCAATTGTTCGGCATGGGCCATCCGACCCTGGCGCTTGCCGCCATCAATATCGCTGAGTTGCGCCTGGAGCGGGGCGAACTGGCCCTGGCCGAAGAAGCGCTGCGCCAGGCCATCCAAGTCAGCGCCGCGCGGCTGGGCCAGGGTCATCCCCAGGTGGCGGCCGGGGCGCTCTTGCTCGCCAACCTCTACCGCACCCGCGGCGAGTTCGAGCGCGCCAAAAGCCTGTACGGCGATGTGCTTGCGATCCTGGAGAAAGCGTTTGGCGGCGATCACCCGGCGCTGGCCGAAGCCCTGAACCACGCGGGCGTGCTGGCGCTGCACACCGGTGACGATACCGCGGCCCATCAGTCCCTCGACCGCGCCTGGAAGATCCTGAACAAGCCCGAGACGGCCAACCATCCGCTGCGACCGATGCTTGCCCAGAACCTGGCGGTCGTCTTGGAGCGGGCAGGTGGTGTCGACCAGGCCCGTCAGTTGCTCGAGCAAGCCATCGCCGCGTGCGACAAGCTGCCGGGCATGGCCGCCGACTGCGGTGCGCCGCGCTACAACCTGGCGCTGGTCGATGTGCGGGCGCGCCGCTACGCCGACGCCGAAAAGCGCCTCCATGCTGCCCTGGCGCTGCGCGTGCGCAACCACGGATCGCTGCACGCCGAGGTCGCGCGGACGCTGGTGGCGCTGGCCAGCGTCCAAGATGCGCAGGGTCACGGGG
>CAXRHS010000674.1:0-2185 GCA_964230235.1 Myxococcota bacterium | reverse complement strand
GGCGTCGACCTCGCGAACCCGGCGACCAGTTGCGCCAGCATTCCGACTTCGCCGACCCCGACCGATGGCTTGTACTGGATCGACCCGGACGGCAAGAGTGGGCCAATTGCGCCCGTGCAGACCGCGTGTGTGTTCGGCTACGGTGGTGGCTGGGCGCTGGTGGCCATCGCCGCAGACGACGGCCAGAACACCTGGACATGGAACGCGCGGACGTTGTGGACGACCAACACCAGTGTGTTCGGCTCGCCTTCGGTGGGCAACAAGGACTTCAAGTCGGCGCTGCTGCACACGCTGCCGTTCAAAGACGTGCTCTTTGTCCACGCACCAAGCCTGGTTTGGGCGGCGTATGGCGCGGTCGGCGACGGCAAACAATCCCTGGCAGCCCGAATCAACGGCTACGGCGCCAACGCGGTGTGCTGGAACCCCGGTCAAGGCTTCAAGATGACCGCCGGGTCGTTGGTGGCGGCGGGCGCGTTGTGCGAGACAGCGCTGTACTTCAACATGAACGACCACGATGGCAACGCCCAGTGCGGCGACGACGATCAGAGCTGGGGCCCAGGCTGGAACACCTACACCAACGCCAAGTGTCCGTTCGACGACCCCGGGATCACCGGGGGCTTGGGCCCGGCGGCATCGTCGGCCGCCAACGAAGCTGTCAATTGCGGCTTTGGCCAGGTGCTCGGCCTGAACAAAGGCCAGGCGGGCACCGGCCAGAATCGCATGATGGTGTTCGTGCGCTAGGCCGCGCCCCGCATGGAAACCACGCACAAGGTACCTTTCTGCGACGCCTTGGCGGACGCAAACGTTGACACCCCTTGGGGATACGCGGTAAACGCCCCAAAGCAGCGCCTTTGAGCGTTCGCTGTGTCCATGCACGTTGGCCAGACAGTTGCCGGGCGATTCTGCATCGAAGGCGTTGCCGGCGCTGGTGCGATGGGCACCGTCTATCGCGCGACTGACAGCACGACCGGCACCACGGTCGCGGTCAAAGTCCTGCACACTTCCGACACGCGGCTGGCCGATCGCTTTGCACGTGAAGCCGATATTTTGCAGCGGCTTCATCACCCCAACATCGTGGGCTGGGTAGCGACAGGCTTGACCGAGGCCGGCCAGCGCTTTCTGGCCATGGACTGGCTGCAGGGCGAGGATCTCAGCACCCGTCTCAAGCGCGAAGGCCTTGAAGTTCATGAGGCAATTTCACTCGCCCGCAAAGTTGCCTCGGCGCTCGGCGTCGCCCATGACCAAGGTGTGGTCCACCGCGACGTCAAGCCGGGCAACATCTTTCTGGTCGATGGCAATCCCAATGATCCGCGCGTGCTCGATTTTGGTGTGGCGCGCCTGACCGACCGCGACCAGCGCATGACCGCGACCGGTGCGGCCCTTGGCACCCCTGCGTACATGTCGCCCGAGCAGGCCGGCGGCGGACAGCAGCCCGATGCGCGCGCCGATGTGTTTTCGCTCGGCGCCGTGCTGTACGAGTGCATTGCCGGCCAGATGGCGTTCGGCGGCGACACCCTGGTCGACGTGCTGACCAAGATCCTG
Organism: Myxococcota bacterium; assembly: GCA_964230235.1. Taxonomy (GTDB): domain Bacteria; phylum Myxococcota_A; class UBA9042; order UBA9042; family UBA9042; genus SXRM01. The sequence goes on along the minus strand of CAXRHS010000674.1, from coordinate 643 downwards.
TTTGGCGATATCCCGCGGTTGGTCAAAGCCCGACCGGACGTGCCGGCAGCGCTGGACGCCGTCGTTGCGCGCAGGCGGGCCCGCGACCGCACCCAGCGCTATGCCGACGGAAACGAGGCTGCGGCGGCGCTGGCGGCACTGGAATCCCTGCGCGGTGCCCGACCGATGTCGACGACCGTCGCGCCGCTGGTGCTGACCCGGGCGGAGCGCCGCTTCGTGTGCGTGGTCGTGGTATCGGGACACCGGCAAGACCACAGCCTGGGCCTGACGATCACGGAAGAAGAACTTGGGGCCGAGCATGAGGCCCTGCACACGGCGGCGCGGACCTTTGGCTTGCGCGTGGAGCCGATGGCGGACGGCAGCCTGCTCGCCATCCTCGAAACGACAGGCTTGCCGCAGGAGATGGTCGAACGGACGGGTCGGTTCGCGCTGCGCGCACACCAAGCGGTGCCCGACGCCCCGGTGGCCGTGGCGAGCGGCTGGGGCGTGGTAGACCACCAGATCACGCTGGGCGGCGTCCTGTCGCGCGCAATGGAACTGCTGGCTGCGACACGCGCGCGCGGCTGCCGCGTGGTCGATGGCGGCACCATGGCCGTGGGCCAGGCGGTGGGTGCCTTCGAGCACTTCACCGGCCTCGCGGCCG
>CAXRHS010000673.1:0-4101 GCA_964230235.1 Myxococcota bacterium | reverse complement strand
CGGCCGCACCTTCCTTGGTGTCGTCGAGTTGCCGTATGCGTGGACCGGCCGCGGTGCCATCGCGCAAGGATTTGGGCTGGCGTCCGTCGGCCTTGTCGGCGTGGCCGCGCTGCTCAATCTGCTTTGGTGTGGCACCGACCGCGCAAACCGCGACGCGGCGCTGCTTGGCGCGGCCTGCACTGCCCTCGCGGTCGTGCTCGGCTTTGCCACCCGCGCTTGGGCCACCTTCAACCTGCGCGGCCGCGTCGAGGTGCTTTTTGCCCTCGCAGCCGCGATTGTGCTGGTTGCATTGACCAACCGCATCGGCCGGCCGCTGCCGCCGCTGGTGGTGGCGCGCAACCTGACGCTCGTCGGCATTGGTCTGTGGCTGTTGGCGCGCGCTGCCGTTCGTTTTGGACCGAAAGTGGCTGGCTGGCTGGCTGCGCGCGAAGGGCAGGGCGAGCGCTACCACTACGTGGCCCATGGCGGCGTGGCGGCCCTGGCTGCCTTGCTTTTGCTTGATGCCTGGTGGATGCCGGCATTGCCGATTGCGCGCGGTCTGGCCGTGGTGCCGCCGCTCATGCTTCTGGGGCCAGCTGCGTTGCTGCTGTTGCTCGGACGGTCGTTCCGGCAGCCTTGGTTGGCGGCGCCCGCCGCCTTGCTGGTGGCTGTTGGCGCAATGCTGGTAGCCGGACAAGGCGGCCTGCTCGGCGCGCAACTGCGCCAATGGGGCCCGCCGGATGGCCCGTGGATGCCCGTTGGCGTTAGCCCGTTCCTGCACTATGGCGCCCAAAATGAGGCGTATTACTACTACGGTGGTCCAGCCGCTGTCGCCGCCCGGTGGGGTGGGGCACTGCTTGGGCTCGGCGGTGTAGGCATTTTCTTCGCCGCGGCGGCCTCGTTGGTCGTGCGCGTTCCGGGTTTTGGCGAGCGCCTTGCCCAGGCCTTGTGGCGCCGCGACGACCCGACCGACCGCAGTTGGCTCTACCTGCTCGCCACGTTGGCAGCGTTGCTCACCGCCGGCAGCGTCTTCGGCATCGCCATCGTCCGCGACTGGTCACAGGCGTGGGCGTTCTTGCCCACCGACGCCGGCATCGCCACCACCCGCATCGCCCTGCTCGTCGCCGCCGCTGCGTGCTGGGTGCAACTCGATGCCGCCGCCGCGCTGGCCGAGCGCTACGCGGCCACTGCTGCCGCGCTAATCGCCGCGCTGTGCCTCGCCTACGCCGGAGGACCGTGGCTGGCGCAACACCTGCATCTACAGCCAGCCGACGCCGCCCTGGCCCTGGCCGTGGTTTGCGCCTGACTCGCCCTCGCGCACCAGACCATCGCTTTCGCAGTGCGCAAGCGCCTGGAGGATCACGCCTTCGCCCTGGCCGCCGCCCGCGACCTGCTGCTCGTCGGCGGTGCTGCGGCGGTCGGCGCCTGGTGCGGCGCGACTCGGCCCGACCCAGGTCCTTTGGCCGTCCATCTGGGCCTCGGTGCCTTGGCAGCGTGCGCTGTGGCGAACACATGGGCCTTTGCCACCGAGCGCCGCGCTCTGCACGTTTACCTGCTGCAGTGCGCGCTGGTTGCTGCGTACGCGGTCTTGCGCCAGACCTGGCTGCGCACCGCCGGCCCCGAAGACGACGCCGCGGTCTTGCTTGGCGTTGGCTTCTTGCTGGTTGTCGCCACAGTGGTCGCCCGCCGCGCCAACCTGGATCACGCCGCCGACGCCGTGCGCCGCTTTGCCGGGCTGCTGCCGCTCGGGATGGGCATGGCGCTGCCCTGGGAGGCGACGGCGGACAACGCCATGTGGTCTTTCGGCGCAGCTGCCATGTACGGCTTGCTGGGCAAGGTCGGCGGCAGCCGCGCCATGGGTGCGCTCGGCGCCGTCGCCGCCAACCTCGCGCTGGTGCAAGCCGCCATGGTCAACGGGTTTTCCGGGTTTGAGGTCTGGTTCGGCGCGCTCGGCTTGCTGGTTGCGGTCCTGAGCCACCTGTACGCCGACGTCCTTGAGCCCGGTGTCCGCGGCACGCTGCGGGTGGTCGGCGCCGCGCTCGGCTACAGTCCCGCCGCGGCGGCGCTGGTGTGGCAAATCGGCGACGCCCAGAACGACTGGTATCCGCTCGGGCTGGCCGGCGCGTGCCTGGCTGGCGTGGCGGTCGGTGCGGCCTTGCGGGTCCGGGCCTACCTCCTGCTCGGCGCGGGGTTTCTGTTGCTCGATCTGGGGACGGTGCTGGTGCGCGCCAGTCTGCGCGACCAGCGGCTGGGCTTTGTGGTGCTCAGTTGCAGTGGCCTCGCCGTTCTGGCGGCCATGGTGGTGTGGTCGACCCGGCGCGCGCAGGTGCAGGGCGCCGTTCGGCGTGTCCGCAAGTTGATGGGGCGTTGGCAGTAGCGCACCTTGTCGGGGACAGCGCTTGGGCGTTGCCCCGGTGGGGTCCTGTCCGTTTCTGGTCGCCGGCTCCGTTCTGCGTATCGGTGGTGGCGAGCCGCATCAGTGGACATTCTGGTCCATTGTCGCCTACCCTATCCGCGGGGTGGTCGGGCTTGTGCGCCCGCGAGCCATCTTGCCTACCCGCCTTCGCCTCAAGCTGATTACCTTGCCGTGGGAGCTCGAAGTTCCCACCCTGTCGCTGGCTTCGCTGGCCGCGGTCACCCCCGACCGCTTCGACATCGCCATCGTCGACCTGTTGCGCGAGCGCCTCGACCTTGACGAGCCCGTCGACCTGGTTGGCATTTCCGCTTCGACTCCGCGCATCAAGGCTGCCTACGCGCTGGCCGACCTCTATCGGGCGCGCGGTGTCAAAGTCGTCCTCGGCGGGCACCACGCCACTGCGCTGCCCTACGAGGCGCTGGGGCACGCGGATGCCGTCGTGCGCGGTGAGGGTGAAGCTTCGTGGCGCGCCATCTGCGACCAGATGCTGAGCAACCCAGACAAGGTCGGCGGAATCTACGCCGAGCCGGCGCCGGACCTCGCCAGCTTGCCGCAGCCGCGCGTCGACCTGATGAAGATTGAGCGATATGGCGCCTTCTACTACCCGGTCATCGCCAGCCGCGGCTGCCCCGAGGCGTGCAGCTTCTGCTTTGCCAAGCGGATGACGGCGGGATACCGCACCTATCCCATCGCGCATGTGCTCGAGCAAGTGCGGCGGCGGCCCAAGTTCGTGCGCGCCCTGTACTTCGTGGACGACAACCTGCCCGCAGACCCCGACCACAGCCGCGAGCTGTTTCGCCAGCTGGCGCGCTGGAAGGTGCCGTTCGGCATGCAGGCGCGCCACGAATTCAGCGCCGATGAGGACAACCTGCAGCTGGCCAAGGCGGCCGGCTGCGTGCTCATCAGCAGCGGCTACGAGAGCGTCAACCAGTCGAGCTTGGACAAGGTCGGCAAGCGCGCCGAGGCGCTCGGCTACAAGCAGGCGATCGCCAACATCTTCAAAGCCGGCATCCTGCCGAGCGGCAATTGGATGTTCGGCTTCGACTGGGACACCCCGGACACCTTTGAGCGCACACTCGCGTTCATGGACGACACCGACCTCATGCACGCGTCGCTGACCTGCGAGATCCCGTTTCCGGGCACGCAGGCGTGGAAGCGCTACGACAAAGAGGGGCGGCTGCTGAGCTACGACTACGACCGCTACCGCGGCAAGGACCACGTGGTCGTGCGGCCCAAACAAATGTCGGCCACCCAGCTGCAAGAGGGAATTCGTTGGCTGGCCAAGCAGTTCTACGCGCCGACGCGGGCGCTTGCGCGGGCGCGCCGGGCCTACGCCAACCCCCGGCTCGACGGCTTTGGCCAGGGGTTGCTCAAGGCGACCGCCTTTGCCGCCCTGCAAGGTTTTCAGGTGTGGCAGTGGCACTACCGCATGGTGCCGTCGCTGTACTGGCTGTACCTGCGGCTGATCGGCGTCAACAAGTACCGCTACTTTCGCGACTACCTGCGCGGCAGCAACTTCTGGGCTACCGACCACGCGCCGGCTGGGCCGGTTGAGCCTACGCCGGTGCCGCCGGTTGAACCGTGCGAATTCATGCACAACGCCGGCTTCAAGTCCCGCCGCAGCGAACCCCTGCGGCCAGACACCGGCCAGAGTGCGCTGGTGCGGCCGGTGGGGATGTAGCATCCCCCCCCCTTTGTTCAGATCC
>CAXRHS010000672.1:0-2109 GCA_964230235.1 Myxococcota bacterium | reverse complement strand
AAAACTGTATGACCGACATGGAATGAGGTGTAAACCATGTACCCGGTCAGACCTGTAAACTATCTGCCCGGTCTTGACATCAAGGCCTGCGGGGTCGTTTCCAGGGCATTCGCAATACGGACCAACGACGTCAAGGTCAAGTTGGTGCCGCGTTCAAGGCGTTGAACGTAGGTGACGGCGCAGTTCAAGCGTTCGGCAAATCCCTCCTGGGTCAGCCCCAATATTGTGCGGCGGTTGGCGATCTGTGTCGCAACGGTCTGCTGGAGGGCGGTGGCGTCGGTCGGCTGCACGGTCAGAACCGTGCGCCCAGCCCTGATTGCCGCCCCAGCCAACGCCGGCAAGAATCCTGAGTCGCCAAGATCCCTTGCAAGCACCGGCCCTTGAGCGGCGCCGATGCACAAATTCGCATGTAGAAAATAGTAGCCTGCCGGGCCACTTCGCGCAGAATTACGATGACAACCAAGCGGACGTACGGGCTGGCAGGCCCGGCGCTCCGCAGCACCGGCAGGCGGCCTGAGCATGGGGCAAAGTTCGCCGACCGGCAACCGTGAACATGGAAGTCTACATGAAGGAAGCAATTTCCCGTTTGAACAAGCGCCTTGCCGGGCTGCTTGCGACGCGGCTCGACCAACTCAACTTTGAGGGGGTGCGCGACCCGCGCAAGGGCAAGACAATATGGCCAATTCGCAAGTTGCTGACCACCGTCGCGGTCGGGATGGCCGCCGGTTGCAAGTCGCTGGCAGAGACGGAGACGCTGTCGTCGAAGTTCAGCCGTTCGACGCGCCGACGCCTGGGCATCGTGCGGCGCGTGCCTGACACCACCATGCGAGACCTGCTCCTGGCCCTGGAGCCGTCCGAAATCCGCAAACTTCTTAGCCAGTTGGTCAAGACTGCGCTGAGGAGCAAGCAGATTTCGCACAACTTTCCGCTCCGCGTTGCCTTGCTCGACGGCAAAGGGACGTCCAGCTGGCTGCTGGACGGCAACGCGTATCCCGAGAACTACGGGCAAACCAACAGCAAGACTGGCCGCGCGACCGTGCGCACAATCACCGCGTGCCTGCCGTTCGCGTCCGGCGTGCCGTGCATCGATGCGCACCCGGTTCCTGCAGATACCAATGAATGCGGGGCCTTTCAGGGTGCAGTCGACGCCTTGCTGAGCGCCTACGGCCGGTTCTTGTTCGACGTCATCTTGTACGACAGCGGCGCCGCGAGCTTGGAGAACGCAAACTACTTGAGGACGAACGGACTGGACTACGTCTTCTGCCTGACCGACGGCCAACCGACTCTGCGCACCGAGGCCGAGCGGTTGCTTGCGCGCGCGCCGACCGAGACGCGCCTGGCGCAGACGGTAGACAGCGACGGCAGCGAAAGGGTCACGCGCTCGATCTGGCTGACAGACAAGATGAAAGGCTGGCTCGACTGGGCGCACTTGCAGACCGTTGTCCGCATCGAATGCATCCGCGAGGATGCCCTGCTGGGCACACGGACGGTAGAAAACCGCTACTACATCAGCAGCTTGCCGCCACAGACTCTAACCGCCCAGCAGTGGATGGATTTGATCCGTCGGCGGTGGGCGGTCGAGAACGAGTGCCACAACACGTTCGACCGCATTTTCGAAGAGGACAAGCGGCCTTGGGTGCTACAGCCCAGCGCCATGGTGGTCGTGCAACTGCTGCGCCGCCTGGTCTACACCATGCTCAGCCTCTTTCGCAGCGTAACGCAACGCTCCGACGAGAAACGGCAAACTCCGTGGAAGTCGCTGCTCGGCGACATCGCGGACATGCTCAAGAATCTGGTCGAGGAGGCGATGGCCGGCGTGCGCCGTCGGAACGTCGCCACAAGCTGATGTGCGCCGGGCTGCCACCCGACTGCACGTCCGCTTGGTGAAGTGAAATAAAATTGGCCTGTTTCTGGACTCGGCCCGTCAGCGCCAGCGACGTGCATTGCCGAAGATCTACTCGCAAACAGGTCAATGGTCCGTGCCGGGGCCAAAAAACACCGCGAGGAGGCTTGAGCCGGTCGGCGCCGATCAGTGCTGACCGTGCGCCGATCGGGATTGACAGAACACTAACCCAACAGTTATACATCCTGACCGAAATCCAACCCCAC
>CAXRHS010000671.1:0-2919 GCA_964230235.1 Myxococcota bacterium | reverse complement strand
AAGCCGCTCGCCTTCGCGTGCGTCGAGGTTGGCGCCGCACAACACCATGCGGGTGTCTCGACCGCGGCCAAGGGTCAGGTGGACGTCACGGAGCGACAGCACGACTGATCTCCGGTGGCGGGGCGGCCAGCCCAGCATGGGCGAGTAGCGTATGCGTCGCGGCATGGTTCGGTTCGCTGAACAGCTGCGCAATCGGGCCTTGGTCAACGATTTCGCCGTTTTCGAGTACCAGGGCGCGCGTACAACACGCCGCAACCAGCCGCATGTCATGGCTGATAAGCAGCAGGCTCATCGGCGGCCACCCGCGCTCGCCAGTCGCCAGTTCGCGCAAAAGCACGGCTAGTTCACGCGTCTTCGGGCCGTCGAGCGCGCTCGTCGGTTCATCTGCGATCAGCAACTGCGGTTGGGCGGCAAGCGCAAGCGCAAGTCCCACCCGCTGCCGTTGGCCGCCGCTCAGGTCATGGGGGTAGGCGCGCAGGATGCGGTCGGCGTCGTCCAGCCCGACGCTGTCGAGCAGCCGCCGCAGAAGCGTCAGCACCGCAGCGCCGCGGGTCGGCCGATGCAGGCCATGCGCTTCGGCCAGGGCGCTTTGAATCCGCTGCAGCGGATCCAACGTCGCCAGCGTTTCCTGCATCGCAAAACCGACCCCGGCACCGCGCAGACAACGCAGTTGCTCAGTGGTCGCGGTTAGGAGGTCCACGCCGGCCACGCGCAACTCGGCAGCCTGTGTCGTGGCCGTGTTGTCCAAGCGGAGCAGTGCGCGCGCCAGTGTCGTCTTGCCGGAGCCGCTGCCGCCAACGACCGCCAAACGTTCGCCAGCCTGCAGGTCAAAACTGGCATCGCGGAGCGCAACTTGGCCGCCGTGGGCAACCCGCAGGCCGCGGACACGCACTAGCGGGGCTTGCATGGCAGTAGCGCTAGTTTACGGTCATCGCGTCAAACTGTGCGTGGCTCAGCTCTGGGCAGTCGGCACGCAGAAGCGCCTCGCCGGCCACGTCATTGATGCGCTCGATCCGCAGCAGGGGATTGGTGGTCTCCAGCAGCCGCTGCCGGTCCGCTGGGTCGCTCAGCAGCGCCGAACCCAGCCGGTGGCTGAGCAACAATGGCTTGCGCGTCGACGCAATGATTTGCGCAAGTTGCGCACCCTTGTCACCCAGTTTGACCACGAGCGTCCTCAATGTTGCCATCAGCCGCGCCATGGCATCGTCCAGTTCCCAAGCGTCGACGACGTCGTCTTCCAGGACTTGAACTGCCGCGGTGCGATAGGGCAAAAGGCGGTTGATTTGCTGAATCTTGACGCGCGCAAGGCAATGAACATGCAAGCGGTAGCGTCCATCGGCCTGCCGTTCGTGGTTGATGACCTTGCAAAGACTGCCGATTTCGTAGGTGGGCGGCGCGCCATAGTGCTCGCTGTCTACGCCCGCCTTGTAGCCGACGAGCACGAAAAGCCGTGCCCCTGCGAGCACATCCGCCACCAGCATGCGGTACCGCGGCTCGAACACGTGTACCTGAGTCATGGTGTTGGGCATCATCGCGAACTGCGGCAACGGAAACAACGGCAGCGACTCGTAATTTGGTTCGACCAGCGGCACGTCGAGCATGGGCATCCTTGGATTCGGGCGACCGGGTGGTTGGCGCCCAAGGCGCAGTGTCGGGCAAATCTGGCGACCCGCAACTTTTTGGCCGCCCCGGCGTTTGCTCGCAATGCGATAACCTGTGGTAGTGTCAGACGTTGCGCCGGTCGACTCGCGTTTTCAGCGTGGGCGTGAACCCGACCTGACGCTGCCGATCGGAAGCAAGGTGCGCAGTCCGCGGCCCAAGGCTTACTGCCTTGAACGCCAGGATCAACACTGCGCGCCCCCTGACCGGGCCCGAGGGCTCCCAACTTTGCTGCGCGGGGAGCGCAGCTCGACTTCTCAACGAGGCAATGATGAGCACCCAGAATTTCCGCGGCGACTTCATGTGGTACGAACTGATGAGCAAGGACCCCAGCGGTTCCATCGCCTTCTATCCGGGCGTGACTGGCTGGACCACCACGGCCATGCCCAACCCGACTGGCGATGGCGAGTACATGATGTTCGCCAATAATGGTGCACCCTTCGCCGGGTGTATGCAGTTGCCGGCCCAAGCGGAAGCCATGCAGGCCCCGTCGCACTGGCTGGGCTACGTCGGCACCCCTGACGTCGACGCGACTGTGGCACAGGCCTTGAGTCTGGGCGGCAAGGTGTATGTTCCCGCAATGGACATCCCATCGGTAGGACGCATCGCCGTGCTGGCCGACCCGCAAGACGGCACTTTTGCGCTTTTTTGCCCGGCCAAGCGTGAGGGAGAGCCGGACGCGCAGCCCAAAGCCCCGATCGCGTGGCATGAACTCATGACGGGCGATTTGGAGGCGGCGTGGTCGTTCTACAGCGCGCTCTTCGGCTGGCAGAAAGTCGACGACCTCGATATGGGGCCGATGGGTACTTACCGCATGTTCGCCAACGGCACCGAGCCGATCGGCGGCGTCATGGTCAAGCCCGCCGAACTGCCGTGTGTCATGTGGAACTATTACGCGCACGTTGCCGACCTCGACGCCTCTGTTGCCAACGCGCAGGGTGGCGGAGCCCAGTTGTTGTACGGCCCCATGGAAGTACCGGGAGGCGATCGGGTCGCGCAGCTCGTGGATCCCCAGGGGGCAATGTTCTGTTTGCACGCCAACGGGGCCAAAGCTTAGTTTACGGCTCTTGATCACGACCCCTACCTTTGTTCAGATCCATGATATCGAATAGGAATCCTTCGGGCCGCTGATCGCAGCGGGGCACAGACCGCAGTATTTTCGCCCCTCGGCGCGGTTTTTTCCGTCGCGGTTCGATCACCCGTCTGAGCGCGCACGTCGTCGCGCCGGACGTTGCCATGACCATTCGCTACTACCACCCC
>CAXRHS010000670.1:0-3030 GCA_964230235.1 Myxococcota bacterium | reverse complement strand
AGCACGGGCGTGAGCGTTGCCGTGGCGGCCTTGCCGAGCAAGTAGCCAGGCTTGGCGCACGTGCCCGATGCGCACGGACCACTCGCGCAATCTGCGCTGACCTTGCACGCCGCGCCGGCCGCGCAGGGTCCGCAGCTGCCGCCGCAGTCGGCCGCTGTTTCGCTGCCGTTGAGCACGCCATCGCTGCAGGTCGACGCTGCGCGAACTGCGGTGTCGCCGCTGGCATCGGCCGATGGCGAGACGGCGTCGGCGCCGGCACCAGCGCTGGCGGTGGTTGTTGCCGGAGCGCTCGCGCAAGCGGCAGCAAGCAGACCCATGGCGATCAGAACCACCGGCAAATCACAGACTCGCTTGTCCATCGACACCCTGACAGCGCCCAAACGTGGCAAGAAGGGGCGGCAGTCTACCACACCGGCCTGACAAATGCGTGACACCCGACCATCGCAGTCGCGAAGACAGCATTGCAACCGTCCGTGGTGCAGGTGCCAGAGCGACGATGGCTTCGCACCGCCAGCAATCCATTGAGCTATTGCGGCAGGCTGTGCCTTCGCCGGCAGCTGTGGGCGCGCATGTCGCGCGATCGGAAAGCCGACCGCGACCCCTTGGGTGATCGTCCATGAGACCGACCCAGGCAAACTGGCCCGTCAAGCCGCCAGGGTCGCCGGTGGTTGCGCGATTGGCTTGGCGACACACGGTCGGCACTGCGAAACCGATCGAGTCGCGCTACGACCAAACGCCGTCCGCACGCGGCCTGTGGGCTCGACGCGCCGTTTTCGCGGTGCTAGACGCTCAAGAACAGCCCCGAAGTCGCGAGGAAATCATGCGCGCGGCGGCCAGACCGCCGCCACCGGTCCGCTACTTGATGAGCTTGCACGCCCCGCTGTAGGCCACGTTGAACCCGGCCTGCGCCGCCTGACACGCGCCATCGTAGGTCACGTTGTCGCAACCACAGACCGGGATGAGGCCGAGCGGGCAAATCTTGGACTTGATGGCACAAGTGCCGGTGCCGATGCACACGCCCGGTTTGCCGGGGTTGCACCAGTAGGCCGATCCGCATGCCGTTGCCAAGCCCACAGTGCACGCAGCGCCAGTGCAGTCCGGCAGCGGCTTGAACACGCACGTGCCGGTCGCGGCGTCGCAGGCGTCGCTGGTGCACGCATTGCCGTCGTCACACTTGACGTTGAGACAGCCGTTGCTGACATTGCAGGCGCCCGCGTACTGCACGCTCTGACCCGCGGCATTGGCGGTGCACTCATTGCTGTAGGTCTTGTTGTCGCAGCCGCAAACGGGGGCGAAGACGGTCAGGCAACCGGCGGGCTTGGCTGCGCACAGCCCTTTGCCGCCGCAACTGCCCTTGCAGAACCCAGTCGCGCCACAAACGGTCATATCGCCGACCGCGCAGGCGTTGGTTGTGGGGCACGCGCCGTCACTCTTCTTGGCCACGCCGGCCAACAAGCGGAAACAGCTGTTCGGGTACGTTTTGCCGTCGCAGCCGCATTGCTGCGCATCGACCGTGGTCTTGGGGCACGGTTCCGTCGGCTTGGCGGTGCACAAGCCCTGCAGGTCGGCGCCGCAGCCGCTGATGTCGCAGACCTCGCCGGCCGGACAGACGACGCCCAGCAGGCCACCGCAAGTCTTGGCCTTGCAGGCGCCGCTGGCGACCACATTGACGCCCATGGCGGCCGCCTCGCAACTGTTGCCGTAGGTGTTGCCATCGCAGCCACACACGGGCTGGACGACATCGGGGCAGATGGTCGGCTTGTTGGTGCACTTGCCGCTGCCGCTGCACACGCCGGCCGGTCCTGCGCAATAGAACGACTTGCCGCACGCGAGCGGATCGCCAATCTTGCACCCGGCGCAACCGGCAATCGGGGCGTACACGCACTGCCCGCTGGCACCGTCGCAGCTGTCTTGGGTGCAGGCGTCGTTGTCGTTGCACGTCTTGGCGGCGCCGGCCTTGCACACCCCGGCGACGCAGACATCGGGCGCCGTGCACGGGTTGCCGTCGTCGCAGCCCAGGGCGTTTGTCGCGTTGAGGCACTTGCCGGTCGCCGCGTCGCAGCTGTCGCTCGTGCAGACGTTGCCGTCGTCGCAGTTGACGCCCAGGCATCCCGTGGGCTTGCACTCGCCTTGGCTGGCGACGTTCATGCCGACCGCGGTTGCAGTGCAGCTGTTGCCATAAGTCTTGCCATCGCAGCCGCACACGGGTTTGTAGATCATCGGGCACAGGATGTCGGCGAGCGGCGCGCAACTGCCGACGCCCACGCACATGCCGACGGCTGGCGAGACGCACCATTGACCCTTGGGGCAGCTGAGGTTGTCGCCGATCTTGCAGCCGCCGCAGTCGGGCATGGGCTTGAACACGCACTTGCCGGTCGCGGGGTCGCACAGGTCGGCCGTGCACGAGTCGCCGTCGCTGCAGGTCTTGGCCGCGCCGGGCTTGCACACGCCGGCCGCGCAGATCTCGCCGGCCGTGCAGGCGTTGCCATCGTCACAAGCGTTGCTGTTCGGCGAAAAGACACACTTGCCGGTGGCCGCGTCACAGGTATCGGTCGTGCAGACGTTCTTGTCGTCGCAGACCGCGCCAGCGGCGCACAGCGTCGGCTTGCATGCGCCAGATGTGGCGATGTTGACGCCCGCCGCGCCGGCCATGCAAGGGTTGCCGTAGGTGGTGCCGTTGCAGCCGCAGACTGGCGCATACTCTTTGGTGCAGACGGTGACCAGCTTGGTACAACCGCCAAGACCGCTGCAAACCCCTGGCTTGGGCGCCGCGCACCACGAATCCGCGCCGCAGGCGGCGTTGTCGCCAAGCTTGCACGCCCCGCAGGTGCTGCCGGCGCTGTTGACACACTTGCCCGTTTTGGGGTCGCAGCTGTCCGCCGTGCACGCGTCGTTGTCGTCGCACAACTTGGCGATGCCGGCCTTGCAGGCGCCGACCGCGCACTGGTCGCCGCTGGTGCAGGCGTTGCCATCATCGCAGGGTGCAGCGTTGGGGGTAAACGCGCACAAGCCCGCCTTGCAGGCGTCGTC
>CAXRHS010000669.1:0-3232 GCA_964230235.1 Myxococcota bacterium | reverse complement strand
ACACCATCGCCCACAAAGACAAGCACATCAATGGCGTGGTGGATGTGGTGTTCGCGCAGAGCGTGGCGTGCAACGGCTGCCACGGCGCGCCGCCGCCCAAGTCGGTCAAGGACCACCCGCAGTTGGGCCAGTGCGAGTTGTGCCATGCGCAGACCGCCGGCCCGAACCAGTCGATCGCACAGGCGGCGAACCACATGAATGGCAAGGTCGAAGTTGCCATCGCCGACGCGCACAGTTGCGGCAGCTGCCACGGCTCGCCACCGCCGCCGAGCGTCAAGAATCACCCGCAAAACGGCGCCTGCGAGGCGTGCCATGCGCAGACGGCCGGTCCGGCCGGCACCATCGTGGATCCCGTCAAGCACCGCAACGGCAAAGTCGAAGTGGCGCTGAGCGCAGCGGCCCCATGTGGCGCCTGCCACGGCGCTCCGCCGCCCGTTGGCGTCAAGAACCACCCGCAAGACCAGAATTGTGAAGGCTGCCACGCGGCCACTGCCGGGCCCAAGCAAGCGATCGCCTTTACGGACAAGCACATGGACGGCAAGGTGCAGGTCCAGTTGCCGGCCGTGGGTGCGCCCTGCGCCGGCTGCCACGGCGCGCCGCCGCCCAAGTCGGTCAAAAACCACCCGCAGGACCAGAAGTGCGAGGGCTGCCACACCGCCACCGTCGGCGCCAACCAGACGTTGATTGCGGGCGGCAAGCACCTCAACGGCAAGGTCGATCTGGACCTTGCGCCGTTGTCGGCCCCGTGCGGCGCGTGCCACGGCGCGCCACCACCCAAGGCGGTGAACAACCACCCGCAACACACGCAGTGCGACGGTTGCCACGCGACGACCGCCGGCACCAACCTGACGCTGGCAGGCCCTGGCCACCTCAACGGCAAGATCGACGTGGTGCTTGGCGTCAACGCCCCCTGCGGCGCGTGCCACGGCGCACCGCCGCCGCCGTCGGTCAAGAACCACCCACAGAACGGCAACTGTGACGGCTGCCATGCAGCGACGGCGGGCCCCAATCAGACCATCGTCAACCCGGCCAATCACCGCAACGGCAAAGTCGAGGTCGATCTGGGCGGCAGCGCTCCGTGCCAGGCGTGCCACGGTTTGCCCCCCACCGCCAACCACCCGCAAATGGACGCCTGCAGCAAGTGCCACGCGACCGCGATCGACGCCCAGGGCAAGCTGTTGCCAGGGGGCGCCCACTACAACGGCAAGGTCGATTTCAGCCTGGGCAACGCTGCGTGCGATGCGTGCCATGGCGCGCCGCCCAAAACTGCGACCCACCCCAAAGCCGCGCAGTGTAGCTCGTGCCACCCGGCGACCGCGGACAGCAAGGGACAACTGGTGCCCAAGGGCGCACACGTCAATGGCAAAGTCGACGTCGCGATGCCCGAGAAATGTGATGCCTGCCACGGCGGCAACGGTTCCGCTGCACCGCCGCCCGACGTCAACGGCAAGACCGACCCGTCGCTGCCGACAGTCGGCGCCCACGCGGCGCACTTGCAGGGCAAACAGTTCAGCAAAGGCGGGATGGCCTGCGAAGCGTGCCATGTCCTGCCCAAGACCGTGCAGCAGCCCGGTCACCTGCAGGGCACATTGGGTTCGGTGCAGTTTCCGGGTTGGTTGCCGAACTGGAAGGGCGCCAAGCCAGTCTACGACAAGACCACGCTGAGCTGCAGCACGGTCTACTGCCACGGCGCCACGCTTGACGGCGGCACGACGCCGACGCCGGTCTGGAACCAGGGCGGCATGGTGTGCGGCTCTTGCCATGGGCTGCCGCCCTCCGCTGCCAGCGGCCATCCGCCGGTCGACGCCAGCAAGGGCATGCAGGTCTGCAACAAGTGCCACGGCCTGACCGTGCTCCCCGATGGCACGTTGGATCAGGCCGGCGGCTGGCACATCAACGGGATGGTCAACCCATGAGGCGCATCGTCTCCGCAACGCTGGCCGCCCTGGCCGGGCTGCAACTGGCGGCCCCCAATGCCTGGGCGGGTGACCTGCGCGGCAGCGTGCGCAGCCTGACGTGGGGCAGCCGCGAGCTGAAGCCAGGTGCCTGGGACCAGACGCAGCCGACGCTGCCGACGCTGCAGCACCTGACGCTGCAGGGCGATGACCTGGGCGGCACAGGTCTGTACTTTGACGGGTCGGCGTTCGCCATGCAGCAGCTTGCTGGATCTGGACCAGCACCGGCGCGCAAAGGCGACCTGTTGTATGGGTACTTGGGCTGGCAAAACCAGGCGCGGACGGCGCGGGTGCAGGTCGGCCGACAACTGGTGTTGTCTGGTGCACCGCGCTACACCGCTCTCGATGGTGTGCTTGGTGAGGTCCTGCTGCCGGCTGACCTGCGCCT
This sequence comes from Myxococcota bacterium, assembly GCA_964230235.1. Lineage (GTDB taxonomy): Bacteria > Myxococcota_A > UBA9042 > UBA9042 > UBA9042 > SXRM01. Next base: position 889 of record CAXRHS010000669.1, on the reverse strand, counting down.
GCAGGCCCATGCCGGCACGGCGGTGTTCACCGGCTTTGACCATGTGCTGACGGCGCCGGTTGTGGGCGGCCGCGTGCAGTGGCAGCCAACGACGCGCGGCCATCTTGCGGTGGCCTTCCAGGATGTGTCTGGCCTGGCCAGCGCCACCCGCCGGACCGTGGGCGCCGATTTTTCGGCACGTCTGCCTGGGCAGGTGGCACTGGTCGGAAGTGGTGCCTTTGACTTGCTTGGCCGCGGCTTGCAAGACGCCCGCATCGACGTGTCTCAGCGTCCGCGCCCGTGGCTCGGTGTGCACGTGCGCGCGGAAGTGCGTGATCCGCTTGCATACTTGCCAGCCGACTCCATTTTTCAGGCGTTCGTTCAGCGAACCGATGGCATTGTCGGCGCCGGGTTTGATCTGCAAACGCCGGGCGCGTTGTACGGGTCGGGCAGCTACGAGCGCTTCGTAGTCACCGACGGCCACCAGGATGGCTATCGCGGTCAGGTCGACGTTGGCCTCAGGCTGGACGATCGCGGCGACGATCGGGCAGGGGCCACGGCGGCACGCGTGGGCAACGGCGACAACGGCTACTCGCAGGCGCGGTTGTGGTGGCGCGGGCGACTTGGCCAGACGCTGCGGGCCGCGATCGATCTGGATGCGCTGCAGTACTTCAAGCCCATCCGCGGCCACGACCAATCGCTGGTGGCGACCTGCAGCGTGCGCTGGGTCGGTATCCGCGGCCTGTCGGCCGGCGTCGACGCCCAAGCGTGGAGCAACCCTGCCTTTACCTCGCAAACGATGGTGCTGGCCACCGTGACAGCCACCGACGAATGGCTGCGCGCTCCACCACCGCCCAAGCCGCCACTAACGCCGCCCAAGGGTGCCGAGGACGACGACGAGGACGAGGAA
>CAXRHS010000668.1:0-3649 GCA_964230235.1 Myxococcota bacterium | reverse complement strand
GCGCCGTGGGCGCGACGAACCCGAAGTCGGCCAGCACGTCGGCCAGATCGCGGCCCGGCACGTAAAAGGCGTGCGTCATCGGCCCCGCCGGCCCCGGCCGCAACTGCAGCGCCAATTCGCGGCGCCGTTGCCCGGCCTTCTTGGCCACGAAGCCCCAAAAAGCAAACGGCATGGGACAAAGGCCGCTGGCAGCCAGCGCGGTCGCCACCGCAAAGGGTCCGGGCACGCTGACGACCGGTACCCCGGCCGCGTGGGCGGCGGCGACCAGTTCGGCACCTGGATCCGACAAGCAAGGCGTGCCGGCGTCGGAAACCAGCGCAAGCTGCGCACCCGCAGCGCACCGTTCGACCAGACCAGGGGTGCGGGCGCGCTCGTTGTGGGCGTGCAACGACTCCAACGGCTTGTGCAACCCCAGATGCGCCATCAACTGCGCGGTATGGCGGGTGTCTTCGCACAGCACGGCGTCGGCCTGGGCCAGGACCTGCACGGCGCGCGGCGACAGATCGCCCAGGTTGCCGATCGGGGTCGCCACCACAAACAGGTGTCCGGTCGCGGCAGGGGCCATGGGCTAGGGCTTGGCTGGGGCCGTCCGGCGCGCTGCGTGCTCCAGGGCAGCCTTGACGAAGCCGACGAACATCGGGTGGGGCTGCAAAGGCCGCGACTTGTACTCCGGGTGAAACTGGCAGCCCAAAAAGTACGGGTGGCCCGGCAGCTCACACATCTCGACCAACCCACCGTCGGGCGACAGGCCCGAAAAGCGCAGGCCCGCGGCTTCCAGCCGGTCGCGGTAGCTGTTGGCGACCTCCAAGCGGTGGCGGTGGCGCTCGCTGATTTGGGCGGCGCCACCATAGACTTTGCGCGCCAGCGAGCCTTCGGCGAGCGCACAGGGCCACGCGCCCAGACGCATCGACCCGCCCTTGTGGGTGATAGTGCGCTGATCATTCATCAATTCGACCACGGGATGGGGCGTATGCTCGTCGAACTCGGTCGAGTGCGCCCCGTCCAAGCCAGCGACGTGACGGGCAAACTCGACCACCGCAAGCTGCATGCCGAGACAGATGCCAAAAAACGGCAACCCCTGCTCGCGGGCGTAGCGAACGGCTTTGATCTTGCCCTCGAAGCCGCGCTTGCCAAAGCCACCGGGCACCAGCACCCCGTGGACACCGGCAAGCAAACCGGCCGCATCGCCATCGAGCAGTTCTTCAGCATCGAGGTAGCGCAGTTCGACCCGGGCGTCGTTGGCCACGCCGCCGTGGGCCAGCGCCTCGCCCAACGACTTGTAGGACTCCTTGAGTTCGACGTATTTGCCGACGATGCCGATGACCGCGGTGCGCGGCGCGTGCTGGAAGGTGTGCGCAAAGCGCGCCCACGCCGACAAGTCTGGCTCGCGCCAGTGATCGCGAAACAGGTCCAGGGCGTTGAGCACCTGGTGATCGAGCCCGTCTGCGTGCAACGTCACCGGCAGGTCGTAGATGCAGCGCACATCGGGCGCCAGGATCACGCATTCTTTGGCGACGTTGCAAAACAGGCTGATTTTGGCCTTGAGCCCGTCGTCGAGGTCGTGGTCGCTGCGGCACAAGATCAAGTCTGGCTGGATGCCGATTTCGCGCAATTCCTTGACGCTGTGCTGGGTTGGCTTGGTCTTGACCTCGCCGGCCGTGGCAATGTACGGCACCAGCGTCACGTGGATGTTGATGGCGTTGCGCGGGCCGACTTCGAGCCGCAATTGGCGGATGGCCTCCAGAAACGGCAGCGACTCGATGTCGCCAACCGTGCCACCGAGCTCGACGATCGCCACATCGGCGCCGGCCGCCGCGGCGCCGATGCGCTCTATGATCTCGTCGGTGATGTGCGGGATGACCTGCACGGTGCCGCCCAGGTACTCGCCGCGCCGCTCGCGCTGGATGACCGCGTCGTAGACCTGCCCGGTGGTAAAGTTGTTGGCGCGGGCCATGGTTGCGCGGGTAAAGCGGTCATAGTGGCCGAGGTCCAGGTCGGTCTCGGCGCCTTCGTCGGTTACGAACACTTCGCCGTGCTGGTAGGGCGACATGGTGCCGGGATCGACGTTGATGTACGGGTCGAGCTTGAGGTTGGTCACCTTGAGGCCACGGGCCTCCAACAGCGCGCCGAGCACCGCCGAGGACAGGCCCTTGCCAATCGACGACACCACGCCGCCGGTGACGAGCACGTACTTGGTGTGGCGGATTGGCTGCGAAAAACGGCCGTCGGCGGCCGGGGGCTTGGGCATGGCGTCTCCTGTGCGCGACACGGTTCGCTGGATGCGGTCGCGCGGCGGGGCCACTACAGCAAAGCCCGGGATCGGGAGCCTAGTCGGCGTCGCGGGCGGGCGTCAAGGTTTGCTGCGACGCGCGGGCCGCCGCCAGGCCGTGACCAAGACCTGCTTGCGCCGCGGCAGCGGCCGGCCGACAATCCGCGCCTGCCTGGAACCGCGACGATGGCATTTTCTCAAACAACATTCGATAGTTCAGCTAGTCACCCTCTTTTGGACGGGCTAAACGCCGACCAGCGTGCGGCCGTGCTCGCGACCGAAGGTGCGGTGCTGGTGCTCGCGGGCGCCGGGTCGGGCAAGACCCGCGTGATCACGCACCGCATCGCGTGGCTGGTGGACCAACTGGGCGTACCGGCGTGGCAGATTCTGGCCATGACCTTCACCAACAAGGCGGCGCGCGAAATGGGCGAGCGCGTCGGCCACGCGGTGGGGCCGCGCAGCCGCGACCTGTGGCTGGGGACCTTTCACAGCGTCGGCGTGCGGTTGTTGCGGCAACTGGCGGGCTGGGCGGGCTTGCAGCCGAGCTTTTCGATCTACGACACCGACGACCAGGGGCGCCTGCTGGCCAAGATCTGCAAGGCGCAGAACATCCCCGAGTCGCACTACAAGCCCAAGCAATTTGCGACCTTCATCGACCGCGCCAAGAACCGCTGCCTGGGGCCCGATGACGCGCGCTTGCACGAGCAGGCCTTTGGCGTGTTTGAGAAGAAGGCGCTTGCGGTCTACGCCCAGTACGAACGCGACATGCGCCTTGCCAACGCGGTGGACTTTGGCGACCTGATCCTGTTGCCCGTCAGCGTGCTGGCCAAAGAACCCGAGGTCTGCGCCAACCTCGCGCGGCGCTTTCGCTATGTGCTGGTGGACGAGTTTCAGGACACCAATTTCGCGCAGTTCGAGTTGCTGAAATACCTGACCAGCGCCCACAGCAACCTGTGTGTGGTCGGCGACGACGATCAGAGCATCTACTCGTGGCGCGGCGCCGAGGTCGGCAACATCTTGTCGTTTCCGCAGACTTTTGAGCCGGCGACCGTGGTCAAGCTGGAGCGCAACTACCGCTCGACCGGCACCATCCTCAAGGCGTCGACAGCCGTGGTGCAGGGCAACCGCAACCGCCACGGCAAGGTGCTGTGGACCGAGGCCGGCGACGGTGACCCGATCACGCTGGCCGCGCTGCCGAGCGACCGCGACGAGGCCGATTGGGTCGCGCGCACCGTGGAATTGCTGCGCGACCGGGTCAAGCTCAGCCAGATCGCGGGGATCTACCGCACCCACGCCTGCCCGCGGGTGCTGGAAGACGCGCTGCGGCGGTTTCCGCTGCCCTACGGGCTTTTGGGCGGCATGAAGTGCTACGAGCGCGCC
>CAXRHS010000667.1:0-2896 GCA_964230235.1 Myxococcota bacterium | reverse complement strand
ATGTACCCTTTCTCCAGCAGCCAGTCGGCAAGGAACCAGCGCGACAGCAAGCCCGACACGGCCATCCAGAATGCGGCTTTGAAGCCCATGATGGCGCCGGCGCCGATCATGACCAGCGACGGCTCAAACGCTACCGAGCGCAACGCCAGACCCTTACCAAACACCGGAAGCTTGTCGGGCAAGACCTTCATGCCCTCGCGCAAGAGCGCGACCAACCCGCCGGCCAAGCCGCCTGCGCCGAGCGCCATGCCCTTGACCGTGCCTTCGCTGCCGGTGGCGTGCAGGCTGCGCAGGGTCTCGGCGGCCGCAATGCCAGAGGGGAAACGCAGGCGCTCTTGGTTGATGAGTTTGCGCTTGACCGGGATGGCCGCCACGATGCCAAGCAACGAAATGGCCGTGACCCACACGATGGTCTGAAAAAGGGTCATCTGGAACTGACTGACCATCCACAACGCCGGAATGGCCGACACCAGACCCGCCGACGACATGTAGCCTGCCGCCGACGCCGCTGTCTGCATGGTGTTGTTTTCGAGCAACGTAAAGTGCCCGACCGTGCCTTGGCCAAATGCCCCGTTGAGCGCCTTCTCGAGGACCGTGAACAACGTAAACGCGAGCACGGCTGCGGTGATGGCGACGCCCAAGCCCCAGCCGATCTTGAGCCCCACGTACAGGTTCGAAATCGACATCACGCCGCCAATGACGCAGCCGGTCAGCACGGCGCGCACGGTCAGCTGGCGTTGGCGGTCGCCGACATACACGTGGTCGAACCAGTACTTGTCGTGCTCTGCAACCGGGGCGTCGGCCGCCGGCGGCGGCGGTGGGGCGACAGGCGTGTCAGTTTCCGCAATTTGCTCAGGGTGCATGGCGTCCTCGGGTCGCGGACTGCGACCGGTCTGTGCGGCTGGCTGGCTTTGGGGCGTCAGGTCAGACGGGTGCGAGCTCGGGGTAGCGGCCTTCCATGTCTTCCCGGCTCATGGCGTCGCTGCGGGCGGCGGGCGACCACACGACTTCCAGCGCGACCAGTTGTTGACCGGTGACGGCACCCAGCTGTTCGAGCAGGGTCGTCAGTTCTGCATTGCCGTGGACTTGCCGGGCGAACTTCAGACCGCGCACGGCCAGCACCACCGCCACCACAAAGAACTCGGCAACCGCCATTTGACCGTCTTCGTCGCGAATGCCGTCGGTCTTCCACTCTTTCTGCTGGCGCCGCACGCCAGCGCTGTCGCCGCGGATGACTTCGCGGTTGAATTTGGCGCGCTCGTTGCTGCTCCACAGCTGGAACTGGTCCTCGGCCTTGGCCATCGGCATCTTCTCGGTGCCGCGAACGGCCGCGTACTCGATGTGCTCCAGTTTGCCCTGCAGGTTGTGGGCGAGTTCGCGCAGCGCGTAGCTCAGGCTGTCTTCGTTGTCGGCGTCAGTCCTCGCGGCCAGAGCCTCGAGCACGTCTTGCACATCGCGCGCCTGCATCTGCACCCCAAACTGCATCAGCCAGACATCGCACTTCTCGTTGGTCGGCTGCGGCACGTAGCCATTGCCACCGTCCGAGCCCACCTCTGCGGCACGCCGCCGCGCCCGCACCACCGCCGCGATGATCGCAATGATGACCACAAAGATGATGCCGACGATGATGAGCGAAACAATCGCGCCGATGACGCTGCCGCCGCTGCCGTAGTGGTGCCAGGTTGTGTAGCTGCGGTACGGCCGTGGCGCGCCGAAATAGTAGGTGCTGCCCGGGACCGGCACCGGTACGTAGCGGGTGCCGCCGTAGCTCGGCGTTGGCGTCGGCGTTGGCCGGTAGCTGGAAGAGCTGGACGACGACGAGCCCCACGACCGCGACGACGACGACCCGAACGAGCGCGACGACGAACTGGACGACGACCGAAACGAGCTCGACGACGACCGCGAACTGGACCGGAAGCCACCACCAAAGCTGCCGCCAGAGCGCGCCCACGCCACCGAGACGGCGCCAAGCAGCAGCATCGCCACGACGGAGACAGAAAGGAACTTGCGGGTGAACGAGCGGAACGGCGAACGCATGACGGCCTCCGGGCGCGGGGACGGCGATTGTAGCCCGTTGCGGCCGCCGGGGGAATGACCTGTGCGCCTCGCCAAACCGCCGCCACAGATCTGCAGCTGTCCAGAAGAATCCAATGGAGTCAAGGATCTGAACAAAGGGGGGGATCTGCCAGGCCGGGCGCTTGCGGCGGTTTTGGCGGGGCTGGATGCGCAAGCGGGGTTGTACCGGTGGCTTGCGCAAACGCGGTGGTGGCAATCGTGGCGGCGGAAGCCGTTTCTGCGCCGTGGCGAACCTCGGCCCGGCAATTCACCCCACGCCACCCCGCACCCGCCGCACACAAGCCAGCATCGCTGCGACGCGCGGCCGGTCCAGCGCGGGCATCCGCGCGAGGTCGGCCTCGATGGTGTCCAACTCCAGCTGCATCGACTCGCGGGTGCGCCGCAGCAGCTCGCGCGGGTAGGAATCGTCGGGCAGAAGCCGCGCATTGTGGCGGTTGGCCGTGTCGATGCCGTACCAGGCGCCGAGTTCCATCCGTATCCGCTCGGCCGGCGGACAGGTCTCGCCGGTGACCGCGCGCCGAATCAGCTCAAGGTGCGCGGTATGTCCGAGCGCGTCCGCCACCGACTCGGTGTCGTGCAACAGCCGCCCCAGTGCTTCGCGCGCACTCATGGCGTGCATCCCCGAAGGAATCCAGCGGATTTGCGCGTCGAGGCCGCCGTACAAGACGGCCTGCTCGTTGCTTTTGGCGGCCTGCAGTTCGAGTTCGCCGTACTCCAATTCGTCGACTTGGGGCGGATTTTCGGCCAGCCACACAAACAAGACATCGAGCAGCGCGTGCACCGCCTTCATCCACTCATAGGGCGTGCGGTAGTCGCCGCC
>CAXRHS010000666.1:0-3377 GCA_964230235.1 Myxococcota bacterium | reverse complement strand
CGTCGTGCTGGACTCTTTTCACGCTGAGTTCGTCGTTCAAGGCACTGTGGTCGATGAGGCCACTTTTCGCCGCGTCGCTGAATTGAAGAACAAGCGCATTCAAGCTGACTGCAAGCCGACGTCTGTCACGCCCGCCGAAATGATGCCCTTGTTTTCGGCGCTGGCACCCGCGATCGAAGCGATCGTCGATTTCGCCGAGCGCCGCGAGGAACGCCAATGAATGTCGCGCTGCACGCCGAATCGGTCACCTGCAACCTTGGCGACGCATCCGCACCGCACCCGGTGGTGGCGGCGCAGGGTCTTGTGCTCGATCTGGCGCCGCTGGGCGGGTTCTTGACCGCGTTGAGGCGCGTGCTGCCCGTCCGGCCGACGGTCAACTGCTACGGCGCAGAGGACGGCGACTTGTACGTGGACCTTTTCGTGCCCGACGCGCAGTGGTCGAACTGGTTGAGTGAACAGATGTCGGCGGTGACCGTCGAGTTGCTCAAGCGGACCGGCGTGTACGTGGGGCTGGTGTGCATGGTGGAGCCGGAGTTGGCGGGGGAGTGGCCGGGCGTGCCCGGACGATAACACGTTCAGTCGCGGCTGTACGGCAAGCGGATGCGGGTCTTCACAGCCAACGCTGTGATGTCGGAAATGCTGGGCACAGCCTACCGAACCCAAGCTGCAATACTGTCAATGGCAAACCATTCCTCGTCCGCTGGTTGATCCAGCGTACTCGTTGCGGCCACAACGAGCGTTGGGGCCGTGTGAGCGTCTGCCCAGTTCACAAACCACTTTTCCTCATCCGACAGCCAGTTGCCACACATGTTGCTGCTGCCCACGGTTCCCTGTGCCTTTTTTGAAAAAACAACACTGCCATTCACCATCACCACGCCAGACTCGCCATCCCACGAATCCCCCTTGATGTATTCCATGAGCAGTTTGGCCTTCGTATGTGTTGGCGTGGGCACCGCCTTTGATACCGCTGAAGATTTGCCGAAGATGCCGGGCCCGCCAAGGATCTTGCTGAACTCGCCGCACGTAGCAACAGCGCCGGCCGACCACCCCTTTGTCGTTCCGTCTTCAAAGTCGTCGAAAATCACCAATGTCCAACCACCGTTGCTCATATCGCAATCATACTTTGATGCCGGCAGTCCGCCAATACCGTCAATGTCCAGCCAGTACGCGTCGTTCTTGGCGCCTGGGTATAGTGTGTATACTTCAAGGCAAGAGGCTGCGGGCGTATTGGGTGCAGAGCCTTTTTTGGCAGGCAGCCCGGGGCGCAAGCCTCGATTGAGCAGCCAATGGCGCACTCGTCGCCGTCCAAGTTGTTGCCATCATCACACTGCTCCCCAGGCTCGACCTTCCCATTTCCACAAACCGCCTTCGCCAAACACTTCCCCGCAACGCACCACTTCCCCCCATCAGCCGCGCAATCCGTCTTCTCCGCCACCGCCACCGCCGCACACCCCTTACCCGGCTCGCAGGCATCTTTGGTACACGGGTCCCCGTCGTCGCACACCACCACCTTTCCATGACACGCCCCGCCCGCGCAGACATCGCCCGCTGTGCACACATTGCCATCGTCGCAGGCCCCAGTCCCCGGGGCATACTTGCACCCCGCCTTCGCCTTGCAGGTGTCCACCGTACACCCGTTGCCGTCGCTGCACACCTTGGCAATCCCTGCCTTGCACTGCCCCTCGCCGCAAACGTCGCCAACGGTGCATGCATTGTCATCCTCACACGCCGCCCCACTCAACTTCTGCAACTTGCACCCGGCCTTGGCGTCGCAAACATCCGCGGTGCACGGGTTGTTGTCCTCGCATACCACCGCCTTGCCCTTGCAAGTCCCAAGCTTGCATGCGTCCTTCTCGGTACACAGCGTCCCATCGTCGCACGGGACCCCGTCGTCGAGCGCCGCGGCCGTGCATTGCCCCGACTTCTTGTCGCAGCCGTCGATGGTGCACGGATTGCCGTCGTCGCACCCGGTCTGCGTGCCCTGCTTGCACGCGCCCGCCAGGCACACGTCGCCCTGGGTACACAGGCTGCCATCGGCGTCGCACGGTTTGCCGTCGTCCTGGCTGTGCGTGCAGCCCTTGGCGAGGTCGCAGCTATCAAGCGTGCACACATTCTTGTCGTTACAGTCCTTGGCCTTGCCGACCACGCAGGTGCCGTCCTGGCAGGCGTCGCCAACAGTGCAAGCGTTGTTGTCGGCCTCGCATGCCGCGCCGGTCTGGTTGTTGTGCGCGCAATTGGCCTTGGCCGGGTCGCACAGGTCTTCCGTGCACGGGTTCGTGTCGTCACAGGCGGCCTCGTCGGTCTGGCCGTCGCAGTCGTCGTCTTTGCCATTGCAGGTCTCGGGCTGAGCGGCAGGGGCGGTGCAGGCCGATAGACCCGTCGCCTCGCAGGCCCTGGTGCCGGCACATTGGCCAATGACCTTGCCGCTGGCGTCCTTGACCTCGGTGTAGCAGGCGGTCGCCAGTTTCTTTTGCACGGCCGGGGCCGAGCAGGGGCACACGCCAAAGGCCGCACCGTTCGAGGCAGGGCGCACGCACTGTTGCAACAAGCCGCCTTCGGTCGTTGTCACCTTCTGGCAGTCGTAATCGGCAGGACAGTCGGCCTTGGCGACGCACGCCACGCCGCAGAACCGCCCGAGCGCGCCTTGTTGCACGCATGCGCTGTCCTTGAGGCCCAGCGCTTCGCAGTCCTTGGACGTTGCGCACGGGTCGCAGAGCTTGCCGGACTGGGGCACGCACACGGTCGCGATGTCGCCGCCGCTGCCGGTGACGGGCGCGCAGCCATCGCCGCTCGGGCAGGTGCCCACGCAGGGGCGGGCTCATGCCTTCCCGCCGGGGTTGGCGGGGCCGGTGCTGGCGGGATCGTCGATGCACAGGCCGGTTTGGCATTCGGCGTGTTGCGCGCAGGCGCAGCCGGGGCCGCCCGGGCACACAGGGGTTGCGTTGTCGTTGCTGCCGCCATCGAGCACCGAGTTGCTCGGCACGTCCGGTACGGCGCTACCAGTGTCGAGCGACGCGGACGGAAGGTCGAACGTGGCCCCGAACGGTGTGGCGTCGCCGCCTGAGGCTGCGTCGCCGCAGGCGGCGGTGGCAGCGAGACCAACGGTACGCGCCAACGCCTGAAGCCGAAGGCTGAGCTTTGTGGTTTGCTGGAGGACTGGCATCGCGACTCCACCCAAAAATGCAGGCATTAGCTCACGGCGGTCGCGAAAGACCGTCAAACCTGGCGGCCTTGCCGGGGTGCGGTTCCCAAAATGGGGGCGACCGGCGGGATGGTGCTCAGACACACCTCGCAAATACTGCCGGCGGCTGAAGCCGCGGCCTGACTGTGCAAAGCCTTGCCTGCGCAAGGCTAAGTAATGAAACACAAAGTCCCAG
>CAXRHS010000665.1:0-2289 GCA_964230235.1 Myxococcota bacterium | reverse complement strand
ATTGCCGGCCGCATCTTGGACCTGAGCGAGCAGACCCAGCAGATTGGCGAGATCATCAAGTCCGTCAACGAGATTTCGGAGCAGAGCAAGCTTTTGGCGCTCAACGCCGCCATCGAAGCTGCACGTGCCGGCGAGCATGGTCGTGGCTTTGCCGTCGTCGCCAGCGAAATCCGGTCGCTTGCGGATCAAAGTCGCGAGGCGACCCGGCAGGTCGGCAAAATCCTCGGCGAAATCCAAAAGGCGACCAACGGCGCCGTAATGGCGACCGAAGAAGGCAGCAAGAAAGTCGACTCGGGTGTCGAGCTGGCGCGGCGTGCCGGCGACAACATCCACGCGCTGACCGACGCGATCCGCAAAGCCGCCGATGCCGGTCGGCTGATCTCGTCGGTGGTCCAACAACAGAACGTCGGCGTCTCGCAGGTAGCCGATGCCATGGTCGGTCTGGACTCGGCGGTGCGGCAGACCGCGGCCGGCCTCAAGGAGTCGGAGGGCGCGTCGTTGACCCTGGCAGCCATGTCCGAGCAGATGTCGGCGCTGGTCGAGCGGTTTTCGGTTACCAAAGAGCGGCAGGTCGTCTATAAGCTGACCTGAGCGGCTGTCGGCTCACGGTGCCGCCGCCTGACCCGTGGCTGCGCTTGCCGAGGCTGCCGCCCACACCAACCTCCGGGACGCTTGTGGCGCGATGGCACGACCTGTACCCCGATGTTCTTCAATACCTTGAGTCTGAGTTGAAACGGCATGGACGACCAGGATGAATTGCTGTTAGCCGTGTTTGCCGAAGAGAGCGCAGAACTGGTTGCGCGCATCGCGCGCAGCCTGGTTGCTGCCGAACACGCGACTGCAACCGCGCCCAAAGAGGCCCTGACCCCGGTCTTGCGCGACTTGCACACGCTCATAGGCTGCACGGGAGCGGGCGGTTACCTCGACGCCCCTGCGATGTGCCACGCGATGGCAGAACTGGCCGGTGCGCGCGCGCGATCGCGCCCGACCGCCGCTGACTTTGACCTCTTGCATCGCAGCACGACCTGGTTGCGGTTGCGCTGCGGCGGGGAGCCCGGCCTTGACGCCGCGCCGCTGCTCGCGGCCCTGGCCGAGGCCACGGCAACCCAGCCCGACACCGCCGCGGCGCCCGCCGCCCTGCCTGTTGCCGCGCCCACGGCTGCGCAGGCCACGGTCGCCCCAGCTGGCTCTGCGGTCCCCGCTAACGCCGAACGGACCCAACCCGCGGCTGGTGCGCCCGCGGCGACGAGCGTGCCGGATGCCGGCCTCGCGGATGCCGACGGCGCCCCACCACCGACATCGGCGTCGCGTGCCGGCGGGCAGCATCCAGAAGCACTGGCCCCGTTGACAGCCCCCGCCGCCGCCGCCATGGAGCCGGAAGCCGACGGGCAAGCAGCCAATCCGGCGCGCCGCAGCGCAGCCGCCAAAGGCGTCGACAGCTTGCGGGTGGCCCTGCACCGCATCGACGGCCTGCAGTCGAGCGTGGATGACCTGTTGATTGCCCAGCTCGGCCAGCATGCAACCCGGTCGCAGCTGATGCAGGTGCTCGAACGGTCTGAGGCACTGGTGCAGGCCTACCGCAAGCTGTTTGGTTCGATGCGCGACCTGCGCCACGTTGCGGCTGCCCCGGTGTGGTCCAAGCTGGAAGCGCAGATGTACGACTTTGCCTCCCAGCTCAATGGGTTGGATCGCGACGCCGCGCTGGCTTCGGCGAAGCTGGACCGGCAATTGGGCCAGCTCGACCTGACGGCCAAGGCCCTGGATCACGGCCTGCGCACGCTGCGCATGACGCCGCTAGGCCCGTGGTTCGACGCATTTGGGCCGAGCGTGCGCGACGCTGCCCGCCAGGTTGACCGCGACGTGCGGCTGGTGGTCGAGCCGTGCGACATCGAGGTCGATCGCGCAACCCTGGAGGCGCTGCGCGAGCCCGTCTTGCACCTGCTGCGCAATGCGGTGGCCCACGGTGCCGAACCGGCCGAAGTGCGGCTGGCGGCGGGCAAGGCGGCGTGGACCGAAATCCGGGTCAGCGCAGAGCGCGTCGGCGAACGGGTTCGGATTGCCATCGCCGATGACGGTCGCGGCGTCGATCGGCAGGCGGTCGCTCGCAAGGCCGTTGCAGCGCGGATCTTGACCCACGCGGCCGAGCTCGACGACACGCGCTTGCTCGAAGTGCTCGCCCACGTCGGCCTGTCTACCGCCCAGCGCGTCAACCAGGTCGCCGGTCGCGGCATCGGTATGAATGTGGTCGTCGACGCACTGCAACAGGTCGGTGGCGCGCTGACGCTGTGC
>CAXRHS010000664.1:0-4617 GCA_964230235.1 Myxococcota bacterium | reverse complement strand
GTGTGGCTCGTGGGCGGCGACGGCTGGGCCTTCGACATCGGCTACGGCGGCCTCGACCACGTGCTGTCGATGCCGCACGACGTCAACGTGCTGGTGCTCGACACCGAGGTCTACTCCAACACCGGCGGCCAGCAGAGCAAGGCAACGCCGATGGGCGCCATGGCGCGGTTTGCGGCGGCCGGCAAGGCGAGCCCCAAGAAGGACCTCGGCCTGCTGGCGATGGCCTACGGCAACATCTACGTCGCCCACGTGGCGCTCGGCGGCCGCGACGCGCAGACCGTCAAGGCGTTGCTCGAAGCAGAGGCGTACCCTGGCCCGTCGCTGGTCATCGCCTATGCCCATTGCATCGCCCACGGTTACGACCTCTGCCACGGCTTGGCGCAACAGAAAAGCGCCGTGGACACAGGCTATTGGCCGCTATACCGCTACGACCCGCGGCGTGCCGAGGCGGGTGGCCCGGCATTGCACCTGGACAGCGGCCCGCCCAAAGCGGAACTGGCCGACTACGTTCGCGAGGAGGCGCGCTTCTCTGCGGTTGCCCAACGGGATCCGGAGCGGTTTGGGCGGTTGCTCGAGGCGGCCCAACTGCATGTGCGCGAGCGGTACGCACTGTACGCCAAGCTGGCCGAGGGCGGGCCGGGCAAGGGCTAGGCGCCTAGACAAGGCCCAGTTGGCTGTGCTCCAAGGTGCCAACGGCCCGGGCCGAATTTGCAGCTCGAGGCAGCGCCGCGATCGGAAGCGGTCGAAAAACTTCTTTGATTTCAAACTTCTGAACAAAGCCCCCTTCTGTTCTGGCACGCCATTGGCGCAGAAAGCGGTCTCGCTGACCGTCTGGGTCGAATTGCCTGACCGGGACGGCTCCGCGATCGCGTTGGTCAAAATAGCACCCTTGATTTCATGCATCTGAACAAAGCCCCCCCACTGTTCCGGGCCCCTGGACCTTGCGCCGGAGCCCCGCAATCGGTAGTTTGCCTGCCACCGCACGCCCCTGATTTCGGACGCGCCGACCGCCGCCATGCTGCTGCTTTTGACCTACACCGGCCCTTCGGCCACCGACCTCGGCTACCTGCTCGGCAAGCACCCGCACAAGGTGCAGTCGTTTGCGCTGGCATTTGGCAAAGCGCACGTGTTCTTTCCTGAGGCGACGACCGAGCGCTGCACGGCGGCGTTGCTGCTCGACGTGGACCCGATCGGGCTGGTGCGGCGACCCGACCACGGGCCGATGACGCTTTTCGACTACGTCAACGACCGGCCCTATGTGGCGTCGTCGTTTCTGGCGGTGGCGCTGGCGCAGGTGTTGCGGTCGGCGATGTCCGGGTTGTGCAAAGAACGGCCGGACCTGGCCGCGGCCGCGCTGGACCTGGAGCTATCGCTTTCCGCGTTGCCGTGCCGGGGCGGCGAGCCGGTCTTGCGCAAGCTTTTCGAGCCTCTTGGCTACGCGGTGAACTGTGTGCGTCACCCAATGGACGCGGCGTTTGCGGATTGGGGTCCGAGCGCGTACTTTGACGTCCACCTGCAGGTTCGGGCACGGCTGTGTGACGTGCTGAACCAGTTGTACATCCTGGTCCCTGTGCTGGACGACGACAAGCACTACTTCGTCGCCGAGGCTGAGGCCGAAAAACTGCTCGCCAAAGGCGCCGGCTGGCTCGAACGCCATCCGCACAAAGACACCATCGCGCAGCGCTATCTCGGCCACAAGAAGGGGCTGGTTCGCGCCGTGCTCGACGAACTGGACGACGGGCCTGAACCAACAGACGGTGCAGCTGGCGAGTCGGTGGACGGTCGCGAAGAATTGGTGGAGACCCGCATCGGCCTGAACGAGCGGCGCACGCAGACCGTGGTCGACACGGTGCTCGGGCTGGCAGCGCGCGAGGTGATCGACATTGGCTGCGGCGAGGGTCGGCTGCTGCGGGAGCTCCTCGCCACCGGCAAGGTCGAGCGGCTGGTGGGCATCGATGCCAGCACCCGGTCCTTGGAGATTGCGGCGCGGCGACTGCGCCTCGGCACGCTGCCCGAAGGCCAGCGCGACCGCATCCAGCTGTGGCAGGGCGCGCTGGGCTATGTCGACAAGCGGCTGCGCGGCGCGGATGTCTGCACGCTCATTGAGGTCATCGAACACATCGACGCCGACCGGCTGCCGGCGGTCGAGCGCGCCCTTTTTGGCGACGCCCGGCCGCGCGCTGTGGTGGTGACGACCCCCAACGTCGAATACAACGTCCGCTTCGCCGGCATGGCCCCCGGCAAGCTGCGGCACAGCGACCACCGCTTTGAATGGACCCGTGCGCAGTTCCGCGCTTGGGCCGAAGCCGTGGCGACGGCGTGGGGCTATGCCCTGCGGTTCGCACCGGTCGGCGGCGAGGACCCTGAATGTGGTCCGCCAACCCAAATGGCCGTCTTTGAGCGCAGGGTTTCGACGCCTGTGGTTGCGGAGGCGGCATGAGCAACGACGTCCTCACCCAGGAACCGCTGAAGATCCCCTCACTCGGCCTTGTCGCGCTGATTGGCGTCTCGGGATCCGGAAAGTCGACGTTTGCGCGGCAGCACTTCTTGCCCACCGAAGTGCTGTCTAGCGACACCTGCCGCGGCTGGGTGGCGGACGACGAGGCCGACCAGACCGCGACGGATGACGCCTTTGCGGTGCTGTACGCGGTAGCCGAGCGTCGACTTCGCCGCGGCAAGCTCACGGTGGTCGACGCGACTTCCGTGCAGCCGTTTGCGCGCAAGGGCATCGTCGAACTGGCGCGGACCCAACACGTTTTTGCGTCGGCGGTGGTGTTGGATGTGCCGCTCGACGTCTGTTTGGCGCGCAACGCGGCCCGCGGCGACCGGCAGGTACCCGAGGAGGCAATCCGTCGCCAGTACAAGGAATTGCGGCGCAGCCTGGATCACCTCAAGAAAGAGGGCTTTCGCAACGTCCATGTTCTGACTGGCGAACAAGCGGTAGCGTCGGCGACGTTTGAGCGGACCCGAATGTGGCACGACCGCACCGACGACCACGGCCCGTTCGACATCATCGGCGATGTGCACGGCTGCATCGACGAACTGGAGGCGTTGCTCGGCCAGCTTGGCTATCAGGCTGCGGATCGCGATGGTCAGGCCGTGTGGGCCCATCCCGAAGGGCGGCGCGCGCTTTTCCTCGGCGACCTGTGCGACCGCGGACCGGGCACGCCGGCGGTCTATCGGCTGGTCATGGCGATGGTGCGCCACAAGACCGGCCTGTGCATCCCGGGCAACCACGAAATCAAGCTGCTCAAGTGGTTGCAAGGCCGCAACGTGCGGATGACCCACGGGCTTGACCGCTCGGTGCAGCAGCTGCTGGCAGAGCCGGAGGCGTTTCGCGCCGAGGTGGCCGCGTTCATCGACCGCCTGATCAGCCACTTCGTCCTGGACGACGGCAAGCTGGTGGTGGCCCATGCTGGGCTCAAAGAGGCGATGCAGGGCCGCTCGTCGGGGGGCGTGCGCGAATTCTGCCTCTACGGCGAGACGACCGGCGAAACCGACGAATACGGCCTGCCCGTGCGGGTCGACTGGGCCGAGCAGTACCGCGGGCGGGCGCTGGTGGTCTATGGCCATACCCCGGTGCTGAGCGTGCAGTGGCGCCACAACACGGTGTGCATCGACACCGGCTGCGTGTTTGGCGGGGCGCTGACAGCGCTGCGGTATCCCGAGCGCGAAACGGTGTCGGTTCCGGCTCGGCAGGTCTACTTCGCGTCTCCCAAGCCCCTGCAGCCCAAAGCGCCAGTGGTGGAGGCCGGACTGGACGTCGCGGACCTGCTCGGCCGCCGCACCATCGAGACCCGGCTGGGGTTTCCGGTCAGCATCAGCGAACGGGACGCCGCCGGCGGGCTGGAGGTGATGGCGCGCTTTGCGGCCGATCCGCGCTGGCTGGTGTACCTGCCGCCGACCATGTCGCCGTGCGAGACCGCGCCCGAGGGCGAACCGTGGCTGGAGCACCCCACCCAAGCCCTGGCCTACTACCGCGAACAGGGCGTGGCGCAGGTGGTGTGCGAACAAAAGCACATGGGCTCGCGCGCCGTCGTCGTGCTCTGCAAAGACGGCCCGGCCGCACAGGCCGCTTTTAGCATCGACAACACAGGCCACGGCGTGGTGTTGTCGCGGACCGGTCGCGCGTTCTTTGACGATGAGGCCTTACAAGCGGCAGTGTTGGACCGCCTGCGCGAGGCGTGTACGGCGGCGGGGCTGTGGCAAGAGCTTGGCACCGGTTGGCTTTTGTTCGACTGCGAACTTCTGCCGTGGTCGGCCAAGGCCCAGCAGTTGATTCGTCGCCAGTTTGCCGCGACCGGTGCAGCCGGCGAGGCGGGGCTGGCGGCTGCGGTGGCAGCGCTTGCGCGCAAGGGCCCTGCGGCAAGCCACTTGCTCGACGACTATGCGGCGCGCCAGCGCGCAGTGAGCCAGTACCGCACGGCGTACCGCAGCTATTGCCGGCCGGTCGCGGGATTGGACGACCTGCGGCTGGCGCCGTTCCATCTGCTGGCCTCGGCGGGTGCCGTGCATACCGACAAGGACCACCTGTGGCACATGGCGGTCGCCGAGCGCCTTGCCCAAGCCGAACCGCGGCTGTGTGTGGCCACCCAGCACCGCGTCGTGCAACTGGAC
>CAXRHS010000663.1:0-3707 GCA_964230235.1 Myxococcota bacterium | reverse complement strand
CTGGTTGCGCACCACGTCCCAATGCAGGAAGGGCTTGACCTCTGCAGCGAACACGTCGTCGGACAGCTCGATTTCGCCGACGACCTGGGCTTGGGTGTTCAGAACATTCATCTTGGGCATGGCTGCCTCTGGTCTTGGTGTGACGCCAATTGGGCGTCAAGGTCGAATCGCTGGGTGGCTCAGGTCTTGATCTCGACCGCCACGCCGGCCGCCAGGTCGAGCTTCATCAGCGCGTCCAGCGTCTGCTGGGTCGGGTCGAGGATGTCGATCAGGCGCTTGTGGGTCCGCACTTCAAACTGTTCGCGGCTCTTCTTGTCCACGTGGGGCGAACGCAACACGGTGTAGCTGTTGATGCGCGTGGGCAGCGGAATCGGACCGGCCACACGCGCGCCAGTGGTGCGCACGGTGTTGATGATCTCGCTCACCGACTGATCGAGGAGCTTGAAGTCGTAGGCTTTGAGGCGAATGCGAATGCGTTGGCCGGCCATGGTGAAACCTCCGAGGCGATGCGCCTGGTACTAGCCCTTGTTCTTGAGGATTTCTTGCAGGATCGACGCCGGTGCCGGCGCGTAATGCGAGAACTGCATGGTGTAGGTGCCGCGACCCTGGGTGCGCGAGCGCAGGTCGGTCGCGTAGCCAAAGGTCTCGCCGAGCGGCACTTCGCCGGTGATGACCCGCGAACCTGCGCGCTCGTCCAGGTTGGTGATGCGGCCACGGCGGCTGTTCAGGTCGCCGATGATGTCGCCCATGTAGTCTTCGGGCACTTCGATTTCGATGCCGAAGATGGGCTCGAGCAGCTGGCACTTGGCCTTGGCGCACGCCTCTGTGAAGGCCATCGAGCCGCAGATGCGGAACGCCATTGCGCTCGAGTCGACGTCGTGGTACGAACCGTAGAACAGCGTCGCCTTGAGGTCGACCATCGGGTAGCCGGCCAGAAAGCCATTGGTCATGGCGTCCTTGATGCCCTTGTCCACCGCGGGGATGAACTCCTTGGGCACCACGCCACCCTTGATCTCGTCCACGAACTCGTAGCCGCCACCGGGTTCCTGCGGCTCCAGGCGGATGCACACGTGTGCAAACTGGCCCTTGCCGCCCGACTGCTTGGCGTACTTGTGGTCGACTTCGGTCTTGACGGTAATCGTCTCGCGGTACGCGACCTGCGGCCGGCCGACCTTGGCGTTGACCTTGAACTCGCGCTTGAGGCGGTCGACGATGATTTCCAGGTGCAACTCGCCCATGCCGGCGATGAGCGTCTGCGCCGTCTCTTCGTTGGTGAAGAACTTGAACGACGGATCTTCGCGCGCCAGCTTGGACAGACCGTTCGATAGCTTCTCTTCCTCGGCCTTGTTCTCGGGCTCAATGGCAACCGAGATCACAGGGTCAGGGAACTTCATCAGTTCGAGCGCGATCGGCGCCTTGGCATCGCATAGCGTGTGACCGGTGATGGTGTCGCGCAGACCGGCCACCGCAACGATGTCGCCTGCGAACGCTTCTTTGATGTCTTCGCGCTTGTTGGCGTGCATCTTCATGATGCGGCCGATGCGCTCGCCTTTGCCGGTGTTGGCGTTGAGCACCTGATCGCCGACCACCATCACGCCCGAGTAGATGCGAACGTAGGTCAGGTGGCCGATGAACGGGTCGGTCCACAGCTTGTAGGCCAAGCCACAGAACGGCACGTCGTCTTTGGCTTCGCGCAGCAACTCGGCGCCCGCGTTCTTCTCGCTGTCCGGCACCATGCCTTTGACCGGCGGGATGTCGAGCGGGCTCGGCAGGTAGTCAACCACCGAGTCGAGCAACTGCTGCACGCCCTTGTTCTTGAAGGCCGAGCCGCCGATGACCGGAATCATCGACATCGCCAGCACGCCTTTGCGAATCAGGCCTTTGAGCTCATCGGCGCCGATGTCCTCTCCCGACAGGTAGCGTTCCATGGCGTCGTCGTCTTGCTCGACGGCGGCTTCAAGCAGGAACTGCCTGGCCTCGGTCGCCTCGTCCATCATGTTGGCGGGGATGTCGACGACATCCCAGCGCGCTCCCTGGCTGGCGTCGTCAAACAGCATGCCCTTCATGGTCAGCAGATCGACGATGCCCTTGAAGTTCTCTTCAGCGCCGATCATCAGCATCAACGGCACCGCGCGCGCACCGAGCCGCTCGCGAATGTCTTTGACCACCTTGTTGAAGTTGGCACCGGTGCGATCCATCTTGTTGACGAACGCGATGCGCGGGACGCGGTAGCGGTCGGCCTGGCGCCACACCGTTTCTGACTGCGGCTGCACGCCGCCGACGGCGCAGAACACCGCCCCTGCACCGTCGAGCACGCGCAGCGAGCGCTCGACCTCAATGGTGAAGTCGACGTGGCCGGGCGTGTCGATGATGTTGATGGTCTTGCCCTTCCACTGGCACTGGGTCGCGGCCGAGGTGATGGTGATGCCGCGCTCCTGCTCCTGCTCCATGAAGTCCATGGTGGCCGCGCCGTCGTGGACTTCGCCGATTTTGTGCACCCGACCGGTGTAATAGAGGATGCGCTCGGTCGTTGTGGTCTTGCCGGCATCGATGTGGGCCATGATGCCGATGTTGCGGAAGTTGTGCAGCGGTACGGTGCGGGGCACGGTGGGCTCTCAGTGCGGCGTTCGCGCAGTTGCCGGCGGGGGGCCGGCGCTCAAGGGGGCGACCGTGGGAAAGGCCGCGCGGGGGAGGGTGGGCTACCAGCGGTAGTGGGCAAATGCCTTGTTGGCCTCGGCCATGCGGTGCACGTCTTCGCGCTTCTTGACCGCGGCACCGCGGCCCTGCGAAGCGTCGAGGATCTCGTTGGCCAGCTTTTCGACCATGCCTTTTTCGCCGCGGGCGCGCGCCGCCGCGATGAGCCACCGCATCGACAACGCCGCGCGGCGCTCGGGACGGATTTCGACCGGAACCTGGTAGTTCGAGCCGCCGACGCGGCGCGACTTGACCTCGACGGCCGGGCGGACGTTTTCGAGTGCCTGGCGGAAAAGCTTGACCGGCTCGTCCTTGCCGCGGCTCTCGACGCGCTCAAGCGCCGCGTACAACAGGGCCTCGGCGGTCGACTTCTTGCCGTCGAGCATCAGGCAGTTGGCAAACTTGCCGACCATCTGATCACCGAACTTGGGGTCGCGCTGAATGGGGCGGTGCGGTACTTCGCGGCGACGGGGCATGGGATCCTCTTGGTGCAGGCGCGGTTCATCGCGCCGGGCGGCAGGTCAGGCTACTTCTTGGTCGTCTTGGCGGTGGAGGCGGCGCCTTCCTTGGGCCGCTTGGCGCCGTACTTGCTGCGGCTTTTGCGACGGTTGGCCACGCCAGTGGTGTCGAGCGAGCCGCGCACGATGTGGTAGCGAACGCCCGGGAGGTCTTTGACGCGGCCGCCGCGGATGAGCACGATCGAGTGCTCCTGCAGGTTGTGGCCGACGCCGGGGATGTACGACGTCACTTCCATGCCGTTCGACAGGCGAACGCGCGCCACCTTGCGCAGGGCCGAGTTCGGCTTCTTGGGCGTGGTGGTGTACACGGGGGTACACACGCCGCGGCGCTGCGGACAGGCGTCCAGCGCAGGGGACTTGGTCTTGCGGTGCTTGGCCGCGCGACGATCGCGAACGAGCTGGTTGATCGTGGGCATCTGGGTCTGTCTCCGGGGGCGCTTGCGTTTCCCGTTTCGAACCGTCTGTTGGGATGGGCGACCCGGCGGCGCGCAACTT
>CAXRHS010000662.1:0-6835 GCA_964230235.1 Myxococcota bacterium | reverse complement strand
CGACCTGGTGCTCGCCGACGTCGGGCCGTCGCCGGTCTACATGCAGGTCAAGCCCGGCCCCAATCTGCCGATCGCCTTTGAAGACAAGGGCGGCGAGATGGGGGTGTGGGGCCCGTCTTGGAGCGCCAGCATCTGGTCGCCGATGGTCGCGGACTTTGACCACGACGGGTTGGAGGACATGTTCGTCGGCAGTGCGCTCAACACCTCGCCCAAGGACTTGCCGGCTGTGACGGCCGGTTGCACCAAGAACGGCATCTTGCCGTTCGGCGGTCATCCGAACATCGACATGCTTTTTCTGGCCCAGCCGGGCGGCGGGTTTACGGCGCAGCGTTTTCCGTCAGGGCCGGAGTCCCATTTCATGGCAATTGCGCAGGCGGTCGTCGACCTGGATGCCGACGGGGACCTCGACTTGCTGCAGTCGCGGCCGGGCTTCAACCTGACCTCGCGCATCCGCGTGTGGCGCAACGACTTGCCCAAGAAGGGCGCAAGCTGCCGGGTCGTCGTGCAAGGCAAGCCCGGCAACCGCGACGCGCTGGGCGCCATCGTGACGGCCCAGATCGGCGGCAAGCTGCGCACACGCTGGCTGACCGGCGGCGGCGGATTTGGCAGCAACCGCACCCGCATCGCGGAGTTTGGCCTTGGCAGCGCAACCAAAGCCACCGGCGTCGTCGTCACCTGGCCCAACGGCACCAAGACGGTGGTCGGCGATGTCGCGGCGGGCGCGACCCAAATCGTCGCCTGGAAGTAGTCCGGTTGGGCCTTCGGCCGGGCTCGCTGCCACTTTCTTGCCTGCACACGCCTCAGCCCAACCGCGGCGACCGGCTTCAGCGGGTCAAGGCCCTCACGGCCAAACGGCGGTTGTCGAGGAACCCGCCGCCAGATCGCCGAGCTTGGTCTCTTTGCCATCTGGCCAGCGCACCACCACGCCTTTGGCGACGCTCGTGTTGCCCAGGCCAAAATGAGCGACGCGGCTGCGCGTGCCGCCGGTGCCGCCCGAACCGACCAGCCAGCGGGTTCGCAGCTTGCCGCCAATCTGCGCCGACACGGTGGTGCCGATGGCGTCCAGGTTGCCCTTCTTGCCTTTGACGTGCACGAAAAGGCTCTTGCCCTTGCCCGGCAGGTCGTTGCGAACAATCCGCACCATCGCCGTCATCTTGGCATTTGGCCGAGTCTGCACGAGGTCGAGGTCGCCGTCGCCGTCCAGGTCAATGGTCCCGTGCGCGACCATCGCGAAATGCGAAAAAGGACCAGATGGAAACTGAAAGGCTTGGAAGCCCGACGGACTGCCGGCCGACAGGAAAAGGATGTCCGGGTTGGGGTGGCCGTCATAGGGTTTGGCGACCGATCCAGCACAACCGGCTGCTACATTTGGGAATTCAGTTGGGTCCGTGGTCGAAATCGACACGCCCAAAACCAGGTCGTCGTGGCCGTCCTGGTCAAAATCGGCGACCAGCGGCGACCAGGTGCTGGCCATCCAGGTCGGCCCCCAAATCCCCCACTTGCCGCCGACGTCTTGAAAGCCAACCGGCATGCCTGGCTCGGGCTTGACCTGCATGAAAAGCGGGTTCGGGCCGGCGTCGGCCATGACCGGGTCGGGCAGGCCATCGCCGTTGAAGTCACCAATCCCCCAGCCCATGCCGTGCCCGTAGCTGTGAAAACCGCAATCGGTCGCATAGGCCTGGAACTTTCCGCCGACATTGTGCAGCAGACGGTGCGCGCCGAAGTCGTCGCCGACCAGCATGTCCATCTTTCCGTCTAGGTTGATATCGACCGGTTGCGCGTTGGACCAGATGCCACCTGGCGGCACGTTCCAGGCCTTGGTCTGGTCGACCAGCGGCAGCGTGGGCCCTTGGATCAGCACCCGGTCCTGCAAGGCCGCGGGCGACTCCGGAAAGGGCATCTTCATCGTGCAAATGAAGTCGGTCTCTTCATAGGCGCATGCCAGGGATCCGCAAGCAGGCCCGCCGCCGTTGGGCGTCACCGGCGTCACGCCAGCCCCCACGAAAAGGTCCAGGTCGCCGTCGCCGTCCAGGTCGGCCGGGGCCAGCGTCAAAGTTGCGAAATCCATGATGTACGGCAGCCATTGCGCCGAGTGGTCGACGAACCCGCCCTTGCCGTCGCCGGTGTAGAACGCCGCGCCCGCGTGCCCGCCGGCCAGCAGGTCCAGCTTGCCATCGCTGTCCAGGTCCACCATCGAGCAACCGGTGGTCGGCAAAAGCAGCGTGGTGTCGAAGGGCGTGAACACGTGCTGCGGCTTGGCGCCGCCCAGCAGCACGGCGTGAATGGTCGCCTTGGTCTTGTCGACCTCGATGACCAGAAAATCGTCGTGGCCATTGTTGTCGAAATCGCCCAGGCCGACGCAGGCGCTGTGCACCTTGAGCGGGTCGATGCCGAAGCTCGCCGTGATGTCGGTGAACGCCACTTTGGGCAACTGCGTCGGGTCTTGCGGGCCAATGGCTACCGGCGTGGCATCGACGCTGCTCGTTTCAGCAGGACTCGCGACTTCTTCGTCGGCAGCGGCGTCGGCGCCGTCCGGTGCATCCGCCAGTTCTGCGCCATCGGGCATCGCGGGGCTATCGACAAGACTGTCCAGGTCTGCGCCGGTGACGTCTGCCACTGCGGCATCGCTGGCATCGTTTTGCGCGTCGGTTGCGTCGAGGTCCAGTGGCAGGCCGTCGGTTGCCGTGGCATCTTGGGGGGCCGCGTCGAAGTCCCCGCCGTCATCTGGTTCCACCGCCACTGCCGCGCCGTCGACAGAGGCTCCACCGTCGACGACAGCGACCGGCGCGGCGTCGACGGCCGCGGTATCTGCCTTGGGTGCGTCCTGGGCAGCGGAGGCAGCGGCGTCCGAGGTCTGCGTGGCTGGCTCCCCACAGCCGCCGCCGACCAGCAGCGCCACCAGCAGGGCACCGGCACATCTCACCGCCGCGCTGGCAGAGCAGGGCTGTTGGCACCTCGCAGTGCGCCATCCGCTGGCTATCGCAAGTGCGAATTGGTCGCCCAAACCAGGTGTCCTCGCCGCGGTGCAGCCAAGTAGCACACCGCCGCTGGCGCGGTCGGCCGTGGCGTAGGTCATTGAATTCATTTCCAATGGGTCGCAGTTTCGCACGACCCGGGCCCGAGAATTGAGGATACGGTAAGTGGCGGCGGAGTCAACCGAGTCCGGTCGGCGGGGTGCGGTTCACGGGTCGGGATCCGCCGCCCCGTGCGCACAACTCGTTTAGCTACATGGCATTCGTAGTGAACCCGGCGTCTGAAGCCGCAGGCTTAGGATACCAAGCCCGGCCTGCGCCGGGCTGGAACTTTGTGTTTGATTACTTAGCCTTGCGCAGGCAAGGCTTTGCACAGCCAGGCCGCGGCTTCAGCCGCCGTCCGTATTTGCGAGGTGTGTCTGAGCACCATCCCGCTGGTCGCCCCCATTTTGGGAACCGCACCCGTCCGACGGCTTCTGCCGCATTTGACACCGCCGGGTGCAGCCGCGACAATTGTCTGGCGCGCACAGCGGTTGCTAACCAGGGTCCGCATGCTGCGGCCCTTGTGGATGCGCGCGTTCAGTGCCCCCAAGCACGCTGCGGCCGGCCCGATACGCTGGCAATTGGTGCCTGTTCGGCCGCCGGTCGGCGGTCACACCGGTGAGAAACGGAGTCGGCAAAGGATGGCCAATCCCTGGCGCGACAGGCAGCGCATCCATCTCCGCGCGCCGGCACGGGGGATTTCCCGGCTGTCTGTGACTTGCGCGCTGCTTTGCGGGTGCGGCATTCCGGCGCCAGCCGGCGTGGACGCAGCGGTTGACAGTGGCGTTCTAGACGCCTCAGCGGTCGTCGATGTGCCGGTCGTCGTCGATGCGGCTGGCCTGCCGGCCGACACCAGTGACGCCGCTGCCCCCGCCCATGACGCCACTGCAGCGGTCGCAGACGCCGCGGTCATTGACACGCCAGTTGCCACCAGCGACACCTACATTTGCCCGTCTCCGACCGAACCCGGGCCCGACGCGAACGTTGGCAACGTGCCGATGCCGCCAAAGTGGTCCTGTCCGGTCGACCCGCCCGAGTTCTTCAAGGGCAAGCCGCCGCCCGCTGCGACGCTTACCGTCGAACTCGGCGCGGTTGCGCCCAACGACGCCTTCAAGGTCTACCAGGAGAACGCCTGGGTGCCGATGGTCCACGGCCCCCAAGGCGGCTTTCATATCTATGCCGGTCTGCGGGTCAAGGTGTCTGGGGCGACCCTGCCCAAGCTCAAGCTCCAAGTCGAGCCGCGGCTGTGGGACGGATGCAAGATTGTCGGCTACGGCGTCGCACCGGTCAGCTACGGTACGCTGCAGGCGGGCATGGACCCGCCGACCTACGTCATCGGCGAGGCGGCGGTTCCGGGCACGCTGGTCATCTTTGACGACGGCGGCACCGGCGTCAAGTCGAGCCAGTCGCTGTACTATTGCAACCGCTGGTACGACCTGCGGGTGGCGGTGCGCGACGTGCTGTCGGGGCAGTGGGGCCAGGCCCAGGTTCGACTGCGGACCTACGACACCGCCAAGCACTGAGGACCCGTGTAAAAACAAGTCGATCGACACAAGTGCGCAGCGGAGCGGCGAGTCGACTTGCAAAGTCGCGAGCTTGCGACCCACTGAGCAAGCAATGGGCCCACGTAGAAAATCGAGTAGATTTTTTACGGGCCCTTACCCGTCTAGCCCATCGACCCCGCCCGCCCCTCGTCATGCGGTGTAGAGCAGCACCACGCCGACCACCGACGCCACGGCCCCCGCCACCGCGCGTGCGGTCACGCGCTCGCCCAACCAGAAGGCGGCGATCGGCAGCATGAAAAGCGGTTCGGTCGCGTGCAGACTGGCGGCGACAGCGAGGTCAATCGCTTGCACCGAAGCGTGCAGCGCCCAAAAGCCGCCGAGCGTGACGACTGCCACCCCGGCGAGCAGGCGTGGTAGCACGTGGGGTCGAAAGCAGGGCGCGAGTTGTCGCCCCAAGCCGCCGCGCACCAGCGCCACGGCGACAAGGCCGATGGTGCCTGCGCCAACCCGCACCAGCGTCGCATCGAGCGCCGAGACGCCGCGCAGCCCGAGCTTGGCCACCACCGTGCCCGCCGCCATCGCCGCAACGGCGCCGAGGCCAAAGGCGACGCCCTGGCGCGCCCGGGCCGCGCTTGCTTCGCCGAGGTGGGTGCTCAGCACCGCGCCGACGCCGCCGAGCACGAGCGCGATGCCGAACCATGCCAGCGGTTGTGGCCGCTCGCCCAGCGCAGCCACCGCGAGGCCGATGGTCACCACCGGCGCCAGCATCGACAGCACCACCACCGCGTGGGCATCGAGGTCGCGCAGCGCACGGAAAAACAGGGTGTCGCCGACCGTGATGCCGAGCAGACCACTGCCCGCCAGCAGCCACCAATCGGGGTTCGTCACCTGCAGGCCTCCACCGGCGACAACCACCGCGACCAAAAGCACAAGACCCAAAAGCGACGTGGCGAGGTTCAGCCCAAGCGCCGGCACATCGTCGCCCAGCTGCTTGTAGAGGGTCGATCCAACGGCCCACGATAGCGCCGAGACGAGAGCCAACGCGATGCCGAAGGAACTGGCCATGGCCGCAAACTGGCCGCAACCGGCCTGCAGTGGCCACCGTAGCCTAGCCAGATCGCAGCGGCAACTGCGGTCGGCAAGCCACGCGCGGCGGCGACCGTGCATGCTTCGGGTCTGCTACGAGATTAACATTCAATGTCAAAGACTTTTGACGGACGATGCTCGATTTCGCCATTGGGCTGGGTACGGCAGGTTGCAAAATGCGCAACTATGAGCCAATGTAAAAAATAGTGTGCAATTATGTTGACACCGCTGTACAATCGTCCGCTGCGGCTGGGCGTCCGAATTTCGTTCGGGTCAGTGGCGGGCTGAGGCTGGCTTTGTCGGATTCGACGAGGCGATGGCGAAGCCTTGCCAAGGGCATGGCCGCGATCCATCGAACGGCGTCGGGGCACAGCCATGTCGAAGGCCCGGTTGCTCGCAAATTCCGCGCGAGGTCGTGCGCGTTCCGGCCGCCGGTTGCAGCGGGACGTTGCGCACATCGTCTGGTTGGTTTGGGCCGCCGTCAGCTTGACCGCTTGCGATACAAGTCCCGGTTCGCCGGAGGTCGAGGCCGCGGCCGTCGGAGTCGACACTGCACAGGGGTCCGATCTAGTGGATGGTGCGGGCGTCGACAACCCTGATGGCCAGGGTGAGGCCATGGCTGGCCGCGATCCGGACACTGGTCAGGCTCGGCTTGACAGCAACTCGCCCCCGCCCGCTGACATGCACACGTTGGACAGCGCCGAAGGCGACGGCACGGTCGACGCCAGTGACGCAGTCCATGCGGCCGACGTCGCGTTCGCGGACACCGCAACCGCAGCAGAGGTTGCCGATGCGGCTGGCGACCCTGACATTGGCGGCAGCACCGACCTGTCAGGCATCCAAGATGTGCCTGAAATTAGTGACTTGCCAGCCAACCCGGATGCCGCCCTTGACGCGAGCGACAGCCAGGCCCCAGATTGGACCGAACCGGCGATCGACGTCGTCGTGCTGCCCGATGTGGCCTCGTCTGCCGCCGACGCGACCACGTCGCCACAGGTCGATCCGACCACGTTGCCACAAGCCGCGTTCGTCGATGTGACCAGCCAATATGGCATCGAGCCGACCAAGTGGCACGAGTTCTGCGTCGCAGTCGCCGATTTCGATGACAACGGTCACGAGGACTTCGTGCTCGTCGAACGCACGGGCTTCAAAGCAACGATTCACGCGTCGCTGTTGGGCGGCGCAACGATCGTGCACGTCAAGTCGCCAATCGACACCAGCGTGGCCACT
>CAXRHS010000661.1:0-8076 GCA_964230235.1 Myxococcota bacterium | reverse complement strand
CTTCGGGGTAGGCGTACGGGTGGGATACTGCGCGAAAGCGCGCAGACCCGGCAGTCAAGCGACCGGCAGTCAAGGGCTTGAGCACATGCCGCCAGGCAAACCCCGTCGCTTCGGATTCCTCGGTCAAGTCGACAATGCCGCTGTTGGTCAGTTCCAACTGTGCGGGATCCCAAGTCAGGTGCGACGCCAGGCCCAACAGGTTTGGCAGGTCGCCGACCCACACCGTAACAACCATGCGCTGGGTATCAGCCGCCCAGCTTCCGGTGACCTCGGCGTAGGGGCCCTCTGCGTGTCCCGCGCTGACCAACTGCGGCTCCGCGATCGCGGCGGTCCCGGTATCGGCGGCAATGGCGGCGTCCGCGGCGACGGTGGCATCCGCGCGTTTGGTGCCCACAACGGCGGTGTCGTCGCTGCAGCCGGCGGCGACCGCAGCCGAATTCAGCGATGCGGCCAGCGCGATGATCTGCCGCCACCCCGCAAATCGACAATAATCTTGCGATTTTACCATTCCGTCGCCGCCTTTGCCGCCCGAAATTCGGGCGCGAGAGTGTAGCCGCGCACTCACGGTGCAGCAACGGAAATCTGCGCGGCTGCGGGCGATTTTGCACATGTGACAGCTGTGAATTTTTGTGCTTGCGCGCGGAAGGTCGTTTTGCCGATGAACCCCGGCGCCGACCGTGGCAACCTAGGCATGGAACGTCGGCGGCCTGCTGCGCCGGCGGTGCCCCACCAACGGGGCGGGCGGTCGACATGTGGTTGTCGGTGGTTGCAGGTGGGTTGGGCGCGCTTCCTGGCGGCGGCGAACGCGACGAGCGAGGCGAGGCCGACGCGGCCGATCTGGCGCTGGTGGTGTCGTACCAGCGCGGCAATGGCAACGCCTTGGGTGAAATCTACCGCCGCCACGGCAAGCGGGTCGAATCGATCGCGCGCAACCTGCTCGGCCCGTCGAGCGAGATCGAAGATGTGGTGCAAGACGTGTTCATTGAGCTGCAGCGCGCACTTTTCAAGTTTCGCGGTGATGCGCGGTTCACCACCTGGTTGCATCGGGTGACGGTCAACGTGGCCCTGCAGTACTTGCGGCGTGGTCGCCGCAAAGGCTGGCTGCGCTGGCTGGGCCTGGACGACGCCCCGCAGTCGGCGGCGATGCACAGTAGCGAGGGACGCATCGAGGCGCGCGACATTTGTCGGCAACTGTATGAAATCTTGGGGGCGCTGCCCGAGAAGAAGCTGACCGTGTTCGTGCTCTACGAACTGGAAGGCATGAGCCTTGAAGACATCTCGACCACGCTCGGGATCGGCATCAACACGGTCAAGTCGCGCCTCTTTCACGCGCGCAACGAGGTTTTCGAGGCGGCCCGCCAACGCGGCGCGCTGCCCTCGTTTGCCTTGCAGGTGGTCAAATGAGCACGCCTACCCACGACGAGGACAAAGTGACGTTGTGTCCGACTTCGGCGCAATGGCTACAGTGGTTGACCGACCGCGAAGCCGGCGACATTTTTGAGCGGCGGCCCGCACTGCACGATCACCTCGACGGCTGCGCCCACTGCAGAGCCGCGGTCGGCGATGTGCGGCGCTTTCAGACGCTTTTGCAGCGCGGCAAGGCGCCGGCGTTGTCGGCAGAGCAGCGCCAGAGCCTGGACGAGCGCATCCGCTTGCAGTCTGGCAATTGGTCGCCGCCGTCGCGCGTGCCGGCGTGGTTGCTGTGGGGCACGGCGGTGTCGGCAGCGGCGGCGATTGCGCTTCTGGTAGCGCAGCCGTTCGGCGAGCGCCATGGCGGTCCGACTTTTGCCGAGTCGGTCAAGGCTGCGACGGTGCCGACCGCGGACAATCCCGGCCCTGGCGTGCCGGTGCGCGCAGTCGAAGGCACGGTCGAGGTTGCAGGAGCCGACGGCGCCTGGCGGGCGCTGCACGGCGAGGGCGCGCTCAAGATCGGCCACAAGGTGCGCGCGCCCAAGGGCGGGCGGTTGGTGGCGGCGGGCCGGTTTGAACTTGCGCTGCAACCGGGCAGCGAAATCGAGGCATTGGCGATGGGTACCGGCACGGCGTTCGTGCGGGTGCGCAAAGGCGAGATCGAGTGCCAGGTCGACAAGCTGCGGCCCGGGCAGCGTTTTGCCGTGATGTTTGGCGCGTTTCGGGCGTCGGTGGTAGGGACGCGCTTTGCGGTGCGCCAGGACCCGGCAGGCGCCGGTGGTCGTGTGGTGGTGACGGAGGGCGCGGTGCGCGTCGATGCTGCCGACGACCCGGCGGCGCCCAACGCCGAGACGATGACCATGGTCCGCGCCGGTCACCGTTGGCAGCACACGAGCGGCGTGATGTCGCTGGAACCGATCCCGGCCGTGGAGACGGCTGACATTGGGGTGCCGGCGGCAGTCGAGCCTGCGCCGGTGGCGGCTGAGTCTGGAGTTGCGGAAGACCCGGCGCATGCTGCCAAAGGTGCGGCACGTCCGGCCGCGCGGCCTGTCACCCCGGGTGCCGTCGCGGCGCAGCCTGCGCCGCCGCTGGTCCACGTTCAGCAAGGCCCGGTGCTCGGTCCGCGCCAGATCGTCATCGAAGTGCCGCACCAGACCATGCAGCCGCAAGACAACGGCGGCGGGCCGGATGGTGGTGTTCGCGGCGGCAACAAGTAGGCGCCTGCCTGAGTTGACCGGTTGGTTGCGGATGTCGCGCAACAGGTTGCGACTCCGGCGCGCTGGGGCATCGCCTGGCCGTGCGGCTTGCCAGCGCCGACGCCCCAGCACGGCGGTAGCCCGTACCGTTGGCGCCTCATCCCGAAACAGGCCTACGCCATTGCGCGGTCACCGCGCGACAGCAACCTGGCCGCGGCCGACCGGCACGGTCAACTCAGGCTGACCGGGTCGCCCCTTGGCGTCCGGCACCGGCATCTTGTCGTAGTCCAGCGACCACTGCACCGTCGCGCAGTTCGGTAGCGGTACGCTGAATTGCCGCTCGCCGCCGGGCGGCACGCGCGTGTCTGCCAGCGGCTGCAGCGATGTGAAGGTGCCGTGCTGCGGATCTCGGCCCGCGTACGGTCGAAAGCTGCGTGCGAGCACGCGTTCGCTCACCTCCGCCGGCTTGTCCTCGCACCACAGCCGCAGGCGCACCCGCCGGAAAATGTCGCCGGTCGGAAACGCATGGCCAGCGCCCGGCGCGGAAACGGTGACCGTGGCAACTGTCTTGCTGCCGGTCGCGGCGGCACGCACCGAAACCGCGACGGCGTGCGGCACAAGTTCGGCGGTGGCGCCGAGAAAGCGGTGACTTCTTCCAGCCTTGCCACTGGCGCGCACGACCGGTGGCATGTGACAGAACTGGCAAGCCTGGCCTTGCGCCGCGTGCGGCGAGCGGGTCCATTCTGCGAAAGTGTCTTGCTGCGGCGCAGTCCACTCAAAGCGCGCCGCGTGGTCGCGCTTTGGCGTTGCAAACATGCCGAACTGATGGCAGCCAGCGCACCACCCTGCGGAGGCCATGTCCGGCGCGGCCGCGACTGCGTGGCCGATGCTGCCGGCCGGCCGGGGCTGCACCGCAAAGATCGCACCGTCGCGCACGTGGCACGCCGCGCACGAGACGCCGTCGTTGGCGAACGCCGCCCCCGCGCCTTGCGGATCGCCGTGCGGCGCGTGGCAGTGGCGGCAGCGCGCAACCGGTTCTTGGCGGTAGGCGGCCTGAAAAACCGGGTCCGTCCAGGCCTGCGCGTGCAAGGAGCCGCGCCACTCCGCCGCCACTTCGCCGTGGCAGTTGCCGCAGGTGCGCAAGTGCACCGCGAGGGCATGCGGGTGGGCACGCGCAAGGTAGTCGGCACCGGCATTGAACCACGCGCGGCCGATGGTACGAAACGCGCCGCCATCGACGGCCACGGGCGCAGCGAGGGCCAGCGCGAGCAACCATCCGACCACGGTCCTACCTCACGTCGGCGCTTCAGCCGGGCCGGTCCGCTGCAAATCCCAGTACATCAGTGCGCCCGCGATGGTCACAATCGGGTTCAGCGCGCAGTCCAGCGCCGCACCGAGCCAGACCAGCGGTTGCAACTCTGTGGCTGCACCGACGATCCCGAGCGCGAGGCCGGGCACATTGGTCGCGAGCACAGCCGCAAACGTAACGGCGAACACCTGGCCGAGCCGATTGCGCGTCCAGGCTTCGCTGCCTGCCATGGCCTTGCTGGCCGTACGCTCACCGCCCAGCACCACCCACTGGTCGGTCAGCGCGAGTTGCACGGCGAAATAGATGCCTGGCACCAGCAAAAGCAGCAGACCAATTCCGATCTTGATGCCGCTGAAAAGCCGCGCAGACAACAACGGACCCCAGTGGCGAGCGGCCTGGGCGAGCGCCCTGCCCAAGGTCGGCAGCGGTTCGCCTGCGCGGTGCGCGCTCAAAATCGCCAGGACCCCTGCAACCGCCAATGGCATGGCCAGCGCGCCCCCAACCACGGTAACGCGCAGTTCGCCCCAGTTGACCTCGCCCTGCGGGGCCGGGTTGGTCAGCGCGTACGCTTGCGCCAGCGCCGAGACGGGACCCAGCACCGCGAGGCCCAGGCCGCCATACGCCAACTTGTGCGCGAAGAACAGGTTGAGCGCGCGACCGACCAGTTCTGCCGGTTGGTCCAGGCGGGCCGCGAAGTCATCGGTCGGCGCGTTGGCGCCGGGCGGGGCGTAGTAGTCCTGCGGCATGACAGCCTGGCCTGCGATCCAAGGTGGGCGCACGCCCAGGCAGCGTGGCACCCACCTGGACCGGTGTCAATCGCACGCCAACACTGCCAAATCAGGAAGGGGGGATCATTCAAGTGCCCTATTCGACGGAGCAATTTTGGCTCCGCGCGATCGCTCCCTTTCATCGCGTCCTTGACCGCGTCCTGGGGCCTGTACGGTGGGGGGGATTGTTCAGCACCATGGAAACACGTGGAAATTTCGACGCGCCGCGATCGCGCCCTCGCCGCAGGCGCCGCCAGGCCCCTTTGCCGAGATGCCGAACGTCTTGCGGGCAGTGAACCTCGCCGCCGTACTCGTGTGCCAAAAGGGGGGATCGTTCATCTCCTTGAAACGGATTGTGAATTTTTGGCTCAGGCGATCAAGTCAGCGCCGGCTGGCGGCTGCGGCTATGAATCTATCGCTTGCGCGACGCGTCTGTGCTGCCCGGTGCCGGTCTGTCGTGCGCCTTGACCCGACTGCCGCAGCGCGGGAAAATTGCCGGCGGCTCGCACAGCTGAGCGTTTGCCGCAGCAACCGGCCGCACGCAGCAACCGGCCGCACGCAGCAACTGGCCAAACACGGAGAAGTGGTGGAACTCGACCCCGAACGGATGCGGCTCAAGCGCATTGAAGAGCAATTGCAGGCGGAACGCCGCAAGTTCGAGGAAGAGCGCCGGCGCTTTGATGAAGAGCGCCGCTCTAGCCAACCCGTGCCGCCGAACGCGACCAACCACAGCGCGCCACCGCATGCGCCAGCCGACCACAGCGCGCAGTTGCCGCTTTTGCCGCAAGCGCCGCTGGTGCCGCTGGCCTCGCCCGCTGCGGGCGGCATCGGCAACAAGACCGCGATGTTCCTGGGCGGTGCCGGCGCGGTGTTGCTGCTGGGCATCGGCCTGTTGCTGGCAAAGTCGCTGTGGTTTCCGCCGCCTGACGATGGCAGTGCAGGCGTTGCACCTACCGTTGACACTGCGGGCGCAGTCGTTTTGCGTCCGCCCTCGCCGCCCGTGGTGGTTCCCGAGGCCGCGCCGCCCGTGGTCGTGCCCCCGATCAGCGAGCCACAAACCCCCACGCCGCCGATGGAAAAGGCGACCATCGCTGTGGTTACGCCTGAACCGGCGGCGGCCGGCCCCAACGAACTTGCCGAGGCCGCGACGCCAGCCATGGACGAGGCAGCGCTCAAGGCCGCCAAGAAAGCGGAAGAAGCCGCGAAAAAGGCCGAGGCGCTCGCGAAGAAACGCGCGGCAGAGCGCGCCGCCGCCAAGAAGCAAGCTGAACTGGACAAGGAAGAGGCGCGGCGCCTCATCGTCCAGGCCCAGAGCACGACTTCGAAAGCATCCAAGGTCGACTACCTGCGGCGGGCGGTCGGCAAGGATCCGGCCAACCTGCTCTACCCGCAGTTGCTGCGCCAGGCTGAGGCCGAGTTGCAGGCCGAACAGCAGGCCCTTGCGCGCAAGCAGGCCGCGGAAGCCGCGGCGCGCAAGCAACAGGCCGAACGGCCGCAACCCTCGCCGGCAACCAATGCGACCGAAGCGGCGCGGCTGGCCGAACTCGGCAAGCGCGCGACGTCCAAGGCTGCCAAGGTTATGTACCTCAAGCAGGCGGTGGCCAAGGACCCGCTCAACGCCGTGTACAAGCTGTGGCTTCGCCAGGCTGAGCAGGAACTGGCAGCTGACAATAACGCGCGGCCTTCGTCGCCGCCCACCAGTCCGACGCCGTCGCCGGCCCCTGGCCGAGTTGCGAGCTCAGACGCGCAAGCCGCCGCCAATTACGCAGCCGCCGCGCAGCGCACGTCGTCCAAAACCCTAAAGGTATTCTACTTTCGCCTGGCGACGCAGAAGGACCCCGGCAATGCGTACTACCGGGCGCAACTCAAGCAGGCGGAGGCGGATCTGGCGGCCGAGGGTGGCAGTCGCTCGCCGTAGACACCCGCAGAAACTCGACTTGCTCTGCTGTGTTGGCCGATTGCTCGCGCTCTGGGTCGCCAGTGCGCGGCTTCGGCAGACGCTTCGGCGCTCCGCTCCGCGCTCGTCACGATCGGGTTTTTCTTGCCAAGGCCTTGTGCGGCGCGGCGCGGCCGGGCATGGCGACACACCTGGTTCGCGGCACAGAGGCCCCAAATCCGGCGATGACTTTGGTCGGGCCGGCGATGTCGGATGCAGATCAAGGCGGAGCGAGCACCGGAGCGGAGGCGACCTTCGAGGTTGTTGAGCACCGGAGCGCAGTGACAACGCAGAGATGCGGCGAAAGCGGTGAATCCGGGAGAGGCCGTAAGCCCTTGGCACGCTCAGGTATCGCAGCTAACCTCCGCCGCGGCACCCGCCAAGCCGCCTGGCGCATGTCGGCGTTCGGCAGCGACCAGGCCGTTGCCAGCGTAGGCCGCATGTTGGGACCGGATTCGATTTCTGCCAAGCCGTTGAGTGCGACGCCATGACTTTTTTTCTGCGGCGGTTTGTGTTGGTGTGCCGCATTGTTTCTTTGGCCCTGGCCGCGTTGAGCTGCGCCAAGCCCGCCCCGCCTGCCAAACAGGCGGCGCCGGCACCGCCGTCCTTGCTTGCTCGCCCGCACGTGACGCTGGTGGCGGTCACGGACTGGCAGGCGACGCTCAAGCCGTGCGGCTGCACGGTCGACCTGCAAAAGGGCGGCATTGAACGCCTGAGCCAGTGGCTGGGCGAGTTGCGCAAGCAAGACGACTCGGTGCTGGTCGTGCACGCCGGCAGCTTGCTGCACGATGGCGATGTCGCGGCGACGCCCGCGGCGCAGGCACAAATGCAGTTGCGGCGCGAGGTGTTTGGCGAAGCGTTGGCGTCGCTCAGGCCGGCGGCGGTGGCGGCGTCCAGTTGGGATCTGAGCGCTGGCGGCACCGACACGCTGGCCGCTTACGCCAAGGCGGGCTTGCCGCTTGTTTCGCTTGGGCCCGCGCCGCCGGGGTTGACGACGCAGCCGATGGTCCTCGTCAAGACGGCCTCCGGGGTGTCCGTGGCGCTGCTCGCTGTCGACCCCAGCGACAAAGAGGCCGAGCGGGCGGCCCTGGTGCGCCAACACGCACAGCGGGCCCGCAGCCAGGGCGCCCAGGTCGTGGTCGTCCTGTCCAACTTGGGCTTGCGCGGGTCGCGGCGGCTGGCGCGCGCCGTCCCCGGTCTGGACGCGATCGTCGTCGGCCAGCTGGACGAGCGGGTTGAGCCGCTGCGCGACCTGGAGCGCGAGGAAGACACCGTCATCGTGCACGCGGCGCGGCACGGGGCTTGGCGATGCGCTGTTCCGCCGCGCATGCATGCGCGCGCGCAACGCGTTCATCCCGACGCTGTTCGTGCACTGCCTGGCGGAGAACGCCGCGATGATGCACCTCGCGCGCAAGCACGGCATGCACATCGTCACCACCGCCGGAGAGGCGGACGCCC
>CAXRHS010000660.1:0-2431 GCA_964230235.1 Myxococcota bacterium | reverse complement strand
CGCGACAAGCCGCATGGCACCACCCGCTGCGCGATGCGCGACCGCGACGGCGCGTGCCGCCTCGACCCGGTGCGGCCGACGCGGTGCCGGGCCCCCGGCGTGCCGGCCCTGGTGGCCAGGCGCGACGGCGTAGACCTTGATGTTTGTCCACTGAACTTTACAGACATCAAGCTGAACGCGCTGACCTACGACCGCATCGGCATCGATCAGTTGAACACGCTGCTCTTCTTGACGGGCGAGCTGTGGCAAGCCGGAACGTCGCGCAAGCGTGTCCGCTTGACGTTGCGCGGCCTGGGCATCCAAGCCAAGACCTGATCGCCGTCAACCCTGCCCGACCCTTACGTATGGCGAATTTGGGTTGCCAGCCTGGGCCGGCGCCAGTACACTCCGCGGCTGCGGGCGCAAACGCACCCACATTTAGACGGTAACGCACAATCCGGCGCGCAATGTATCGCTGCGCGACCGGACGGGGGAAACATGGCGATCTGGCGCAAGATTTCGATCACGGCCGCGGCACTGCTGGCGGTCACCGCACTGGTGGCATGCGGCGACGACAGCAGTTCGGACGGCGACGCCGCGAGCGCCGGGGCAGACGCCGCCGCCGACGCCGACGCCGGCCTGTCTGGGGACATCGAACCCGCGGACAGCGAACCCGGCACCGACGCGGCCGTCGACAGCGCAACGTTGGAAGTCGCAACCGGCGACGCCGATGCCGGCAAGGCTTGCCCGGGCGTGCCCGGCTGCACCTGCGCAGAAAACAAGGACTGCGAGAACGCGTTGTGCATCGACACGCCCATGGGCAAGCAGTGCGCAGCCCCGTGCGCCGACAAATGCGCCGATGGCTTCAAATGCGCGCAGGTGACCAACGCCGGTGGCGACGTGCAGTCCATTTGCGTGCCCAGCCACGGCAAGCTGTGCGACCCGTGCACCACTTCGGCGGCGTGCGCCGCGCTCGGCCAGGCCACGCCAATCTGCGCCGACCACGGCAACGCGGGCAAGTACTGCGGCGCCGAGTGCAAGGCCGACGCCGATTGCCCAAAAGATTTTGCGTGCGCCGACGTCAAGACCGCGGAGGGCACCCCCGCCAAGACCTGCGTGCCAAAGGCCGATGCCGGCGGCGTGTTTGGCGCGTGTGCCTGCTCGGCCGCGGCGATTGCGGCCAACTTGTCGACCACCTGCTCCGCGCCGGCCCAGGACGACAAGGGCAACGTCGTCGGCGGCTGCCCGGGCCAGCGCAAGTGCACCAAGGATGGCCTCTCGACCTGCGACGCGCCGGCCGCCGCGCCGGAAACCTGCGACGGAATTGACAACGACTGCAACGGCAAGACCGACGAAGGCACCTGCGACGACGGCAACGCCTGCACCGGCGATGCCTGCGCCAAAGGCGCGGACGGCAAAGTCGCGTGCCAGAGCACCCAACTCGAAACGCCGTGCGACGACAAGAACGCGTGCAGCGAGGGCGACATCTGCAAGGCCGGTGCCTGCACGGCGGGCAACCCCAAGGCGTGCGCGGACAGCAATGTCTGCACCCTGGACACCTGCGACCCGACCACCGGCTGCGCCCAGGCCAACGACGACGGCGCGCCCTGCGACGACGACAATCCCTGCACCATCGGCGACGCATGCCAGACCGGTGCGTGCGTATCGGGCCTGACCAAGGACTGCACCAGCACCGACGACTGCCAGACCGCCAAGTGCGACCAGGTGGGCGGCAAGTGCGTATTTACCGACAAGCAGGATGGCATTCCTTGCAACGACGGCACTGTATGCACCGCCGCCGACGCCTGCAAAGGCGGTACCTGCAACGGCGAGTTGGTGCCGTGCGACGACGGCAACCCGTGCACGATTGACGCCTGTGACAACGCCGCCGGGTGCACCGCCACCAATGCCGACCTAGCGTGCACCGACAACAATGCGTGCAGCGGCAACGACTTGTGCAGCGGCGGCGCCTGCAAGCCCGGCACCGCCAAAGACTGCAACGACAACGACGGCTGCACGCTCGACACCTGCAATGTGCAGAGCGGCGACTGCAAGAACGAAGCTATCGTCGGCTGCGGCGGCAACTGCGCCGACCCCAAAGACTGCAACGACAGCAATCCCTGCACCAACGACGAGTGCAAAGACGGCAAGTGCGCCGTAGCCGCCAATACGGCCAACTGCGACGACGCGGATCTGTGCACTGACAAGGACGTCTGCGCCAACAGCGTCTGCGCCGGCATCGCCAAGGTCTGCGACGACAAGAATCCATGCACCAGCGACAGTTGCGACAAAGCGACCGGCTGCGCCAACGTAGCAAACAGCAACAACTGCGAGGATGGCAACGCCTGTACGCTTGGCGATGGCTGCGCGGACAAGGCGTGCAAACCCGGCTCGGCGGCCGTGTTCTGCGACGACAAGAACCCGTGCACCGACGACGCCTGTGACCCCAAGA
>CAXRHS010000659.1:0-3489 GCA_964230235.1 Myxococcota bacterium | reverse complement strand
GATTGCGTCGCCGGCGGCGTGACGGCTGCCAATCTGCCGGCCGACGGCCTGAACGAGGTGTCCAACGGCATGCTCACCACCCAGTT
The DNA here is from genome assembly GCA_964230235.1 of Myxococcota bacterium. Taxonomy (GTDB): domain Bacteria; phylum Myxococcota_A; class UBA9042; order UBA9042; family UBA9042; genus SXRM01. Next base: position 3,403 of record CAXRHS010000659.1, on the reverse strand, counting down.
CACCGACACCGCTGCTTCGGCAAGCGTGCCGGTGGCTATCGCCGACTTCAATGGCGCGGGCACGCCGGACAAGATCGACGTGCCTGATTTTGGCGTGGCGACTGGTCTGACGGTCAACATCGCCATCAGCAACAGCGACGTGGCCAAGGTGCGGGTGGACCTCTACGACCCGACCGGGGCCAAAACTACCCTGTATGACGGCGAAAAGACCGGTAAGCAACTTTCGCTCAAGTTCGACGGCCCTGGCCACAAAGCGCTGGATCCGTGGGTCGGCAAGAACCCCAAGGGCACCTGGCAGATCGTGGTCGCCGACCTCAGCAACAACGGCGGCGGCAAAGACGGCACCATCGACAGTTGGTCGGTGCAGGTGCAGACGCTGTCAAGCAAGAAGGTCGCCGCAGGCGGCGCGCTGCAGTTGCTCGTGACCGACACCGCGCCCATCGGCTGCACACCGGGCCACTTTGGCGCCATGTATGCCAGCCCCAAAGAGGCCGCGATCCTGGTCTGCAACGGCAAGGAGTGGGTGCCGATCGTGCTGGCGCAGGTCGGTTCGCAAGACAACCCGGCGGCGTCGTGCAAGGACATCCTGACCAAAGCGCCGCTGAGCAAAGACGGCGACTACTGGCTCAAGGCAAGCGGTGGGCCGGCCAAGTATTTCTGCGACATGACCACCGACGGCGGCGGTTGGACGCGCATCGCCTTGGAGACGACCGCAGATGCCGCCGGTTGGAGCGACGGCACCCTCACCGATGCGACGGTGGCCGGCGCGGCGACCAAAGTCCACGGCGTGTGGGGCGCGGGCGGTGGCGCCGCCAAGACCTTTGACTTCAAAGCGATTCCGCACACTCAGGCGCGCGTCAAAGCCCGCTACTACGCCATCGACAGCTGGGATAGCGAGAGCAACGGTGCCCAGGTCTACGTGGACGGCGCGCTCAAGTTCGGCCAAAGCAAGTCCTACGGCAGCGCGGGCAACGGCTCCGGCTGGGTCACCGCATCCTTCAGCCCCGCACCCTGGGGCAACAACGGCAACCCCAACGGCTACTGGAACATCGAGGCCGCGATGGGATTGCTGGACCACCAGGCCGGCTCGCTCAAGCTCGACTTCAAGACCGGCATCGACCAGGACAAGAGCGACGAGTCATTTGCGTTCAGCCACGTGCAGGTGTGGATTCGGTAGGCCTCGCAAGCGGACGGCGAGCAGTCGCGCATTGCGCGCCGGCTTCGAGCGCCTTGGCGTGTTCTGGGTCAAGCACTTGAATCGACTGATCATTTCAGCGACTTGGCCCGCCTACTTCGGCACCCGAAAACTGTCGGTCCACGCCGGCGGCAGCGGTGCCTTGCCATCCTTGAGCATCGCCTCCCACTCTTTGTCGTCCAGGCGCTTGATCTCTTTGACGTCCACTTCGTGGTAGCGGAAGACCGGGCCCACGAACGCTTCGCCGCCGCCCGCGCAGTTGTCGACGGTAATGACCATCAGGCTCACGTTGCCGGTCGCCACATGCAGCACGTTCGGCCCCGGCAGCGGACCCTGGTTGGGGTTGGTGTGCACGTCGGCACGCGTCGGCTTCCACTTGTCGACGTGGTCGCCAAAGAAGAACAGCTTGGGATACCACCCGGAGTAGACCGGTTCTCCGCAGCCGGGCGTGGACGCGATGATTTGCTTGAGAAAGGCCTGGTCGTCGGCCGTGCCGGCGCCGTCGAGTTCGCGCTGCGCGATACCCTGCAGCTTCTCCATCGTGGTCTGCCATTCGCCAAAGAACTTCTCCAGTTGTTGCTTGACGTAGGGCTGCTTGGGGGTTGCGCTGACGAGCGTCTGCTTGGCAAGCGCCGAAATCTTGGCCATCTTGGCGAAGAACGCCGGGTAGGGCTCGATCCACGCCTTTGGGTGCTCGCACGCGACCGACCCGGTGTAGCTCTGCTTGGCGTACAGTAGCGTGTCGTGCCGCAACTGCGCCCACGAACCCAGTTGGGTGTTCAGTACCTTGTCGCGCCAGGCCGGCGTGCGCAGCGCAAACGGATAGGTGTTCGCCGTTGTCGGGGCATTCATCGCCCGCAGGCCGTCGAGCCACAGGTTGTAGACGTTGCTCTGCCAGAAGGCGTCGTCGTGTTGGTCCACCAGCCAGCGCACGGTGTGCAAGGCGCCCTGGTAGGGGTACTGGCCAAAGCCCTTTTCGAGGTGGACGGCCGCCTGCGAATTGCCAAGTGCGAACGCGACATCGAGCGGGTCGGGCAGTACCCGCTGCACCTTTTGACCCTTGTGCAGCACCCGGTCGTACACCACATTGCTGAACACCTGGCTGTCGATGATGAAGCGCTGGCCAAGCAGCGCAAACGACGGCGGCAACGGGGTCGGCTCGGCGCTGTGCGGGTTGGTTTCCAGGTAGTGACTGGCGATTTTCTGGGTGCCATACGCGCCGCCCGCAAGCTTGGCGACCAATGCGTCGGCTTGCGCGGGCGTGAGCTTGGCGACATCACTAGCGGTCGCCCAATTCTGATCCTTGATGAGTGCGGCCACCCCTTGCAGCGTGATGTAGTCGATCGGGCCAACCATCAGGCTCAGCAGGTCGTCGGCGGTCTGGATGTGCTGCAGCGCCGCGCCGGTCTCTACCGCCTGGCGCAGGACCACCGCCGCCATCAGCTGGCGCGGTCGGTACATCCACACGCCCTTTTCGGCATTGGGCTCGGCGAATCGCAAATCGACGCGGCCAAGCCACATCACCGCCCGGAAATAGCGCTGCAACGCCTCGGAATCGGTGTAGTGCCCGCGCGGCTTGAACTGGCTGAAGTCCATGATGCGCTCGGAGCCGAAAATCAGCGTTGCGGCCATTTGCTCTTTGGCCACCAGCGCCAGCAGCTTGCCGGCTGCGTCGTCGATGGCCGCGCCGCCCTGGGCTTTGACCGCCTTGCCGGCCAGTAGCGACCGCGCCACGGTCAGGTACAGGTCCGCGTCGCCCTTGGCCTGGGCCGCCAGCGGATCGCTGCCCACCTGCACGGTTGCCGCCGCCGCGTGGGCTTTGGCGAGCGCGCCGTCGATCTCGTCAAAAAGCACGTGCTCTTCCAGGGTCTTGAGGATGTCGTCGTACGACGCGTGCAGCGCCTGCAAGATGGCGTCGGTGGTCACCGCCACCGGCAGGTCCTTCTTGAAGATCTCGTGCAGCGCCTGGCCCATGGTGTCGCGCTGCAGTCGGTCGCTGACCATGAAGCCGACGTTGTCCAAGCGCGCCTTCTCGGCTGGGGTCAACGCCAGTTCTTTGTCGATGAGGTCCATGTACTTGGACGCGGTCGGCTTGTAGGTCGCCGCGATCGGCTTGGCGGCGTCTTGGGGCAGCCACTTGGCCATGAACTCGGCCACCGACAAGTCAGCCGCAGCTTGCACCACTGGCTGGAAGGCGGCGATGAACTG
>CAXRHS010000658.1:0-6558 GCA_964230235.1 Myxococcota bacterium | reverse complement strand
CGACGAAGTCGGGCCCAGCGCGTCGGTCGATCTGGGCCCGCGGCGCTTGCATGTCTTTAGCGGCCCTGACGAGGCGCAGACCATCCTGGTCGACCAGGAGGCCTGCTTTGACAAAGGGCCGGTGCTGCGCAGCATCACACGGCCCTTTCTGGGCGATGGCCTGTTGTCTTCATCGCGCGCGCTGCACTCGGCCCGCCGGCCGATCGTCAACCCGGCGTTTGCGACGGCGCGGCTGCATGGCCGGGCCGCCGGGATGATCGCCAACGCCTTGGACCTGGCCGAGGCGATCGCCCTGCGCCAACCGCCGTATCAGGACGCCTTTGACATCGATGCCGCGCTGTTGCGGTTGTCGATGCAAAACGCCGGATGGCTGCTGTTCTCGGTCGACGTCGTCCATGCGCACGCCGCCTTGGGCGAGGCCCTGCGCGAGGCGATGGCCTATGTCAGCCGGCGGGTGCGCAACCCGCTATCGCCCCCGCTCGCGCTGCCGACGCCGGCCAACTTGCGCACGCGGCGGGCGCTCGCGGCGGTCGATCGGTTCGTGTACGAGCTGCTCGACCGCGACGCGGGCGACCAACCCCAAGACACGCACGACGTGGTCAGTGTGCTGCGCGACGCCCAAAAGCGCGGCGTCCTTTCGCGCAAGGGAGCGCGCGACGAATTGGTCACCCTGCTTCTGGCCGGCGTGGAGACGGTCGCCGCCGCCATGAGCTGGACCGTCTACCTGCTGGCCCGCTACCCCGCCGTGCGCGCCGCGGTTGTCGACGAGGTCAGGGCCGCCGGCCGGTTGGATGTCGCCGCACTGGCGAAGTTGCCGCTTTTGGGCGCGTGCCTGGACGAGGCGATGCGACTGTACCCGCCAGCGCACTCGATTGGTCGGCGCGCGCTGGTCGACGTCGAGGTGGGCGGGTTCGGGGTGCCGCAGGGCGGCATCGTCCTGCTGTCTTTGTACGCCATGCACCGCCGCCGGGATCTATGGCGGGATGCGGACACCTTTGATCCGCAACGCTTTATCGCCACGCCGCGGCCGCGCGCCTACCTGCCGTTTGGGGCGGGGCCGCGCGCATGCATCGGTCGCCACATGGCGCTGCTGGAGGCCAGGCTCTGCCTTGCGGCGCTCTTGAGCCGCGTCGAGCTCGCACTGCGCGACGACGCCCCCGTGGCCTGCGAGACGGTCATCACCATTCGCCCGGCCGGCGGCTTGTGGGTGCGCGCGCGGTGACAGCGCCGATCCCAAGGTTTGCGTTAGTCGGCATGGGACCTGGTCTGGCCTTGCCTGCTCACAGCGCTGATCCGGAAGTTTGATTTGCCAAAGTGGCCAGCCCTTGATTGGCCTTGCCTGCTCAGTGGGTCGCGAGTTCGCGCCTTGCAGGCGACTCACCGCTCCTTCGTTGTGTTGGCAGGGTCGATCGAACTCTCGTAGCGCCGCTGTCAGTGGCACGCGCGTTCGCCCCTTGCAGGCAACGGACCCGTTCGTCGGAGACACGCCGAAACGCTGCCAGGTCGCGGCCCGTGTGCGCGCCAAACCCACCAAGGGACCGTGTAAAAACACGTCGATCGACAGATGCGCGGAGCGCAGCGGCGAGTCGAAAGTTGGCGTCGACGCGCGGCGGTGTTGTGCGGCTCGCCGGCGGCCCGCCGCCCTCAGGGCCCGGGTAAAAACAAGGTGATCGACACAATCGCGGAGCGGAGCGGCGAGTCGACTTGCAAAGTCGCGAGCTTGCGACCCACTTGGCGAGCAACGGGCCAACGTGGAAAATCAAATAGATTTTGCACGGGCCCTCAGGGCTATCGCAAGAAGCCGCCGGACCCTGCTCCTGGCCCTGAGCCTGACCGCCGCCACCACGGCCGCCTGCGTATGGCTGGGCTCGGCGGCGGCTGTCCCTGGCGAGGCCTGCGGCGTTGGCCTGCGCGGCGGCTTTGGCTTGGCGACCGGTCCCGGGATTGGCGACGGCGGCCTCCGCCACGGTTAGGGCCCGTGTAAAATCTATTCGATTTTCCACTTTGGCCCGTTGCTCGCCAAGTGGGTCGCAAGCTCGCGACTTTGCAAGTCGACTCGCCGCTCCGCTCCGCGCTTGTGTCGATCGACTTGTTTTTGCACGGGTCCTTAGGCGGGCAGGCATGCCCAGCGCAGCCGGCCAGCAGCCACGCAGGCAATCGGCCAGTTCGATGTTTCGGCTGTGCCAGCCGGCGCAGGCCGCCCAATCCGATCACACACGGCGGCGGCCGTTGCGTGTGGCGGCCGTTGCGTTGACAGCGCAAGGACTGCAGCGCACAGTCACGACTGCGCTGCCGCCGGAGTGTCCCGCGGAGCGCTGAGGGCAAACCGGGCGCAGTTCGGAGCGACCGCGGCCAACGGCAATTCGGGACTGAGCGTCGACCTCGTGAACATACCCAAAAACTGGCGAATCCACGGTCGACCTCCGACGCCGCAGGTCAGTCATCCACCTGGCGCGCCAACACAGCGGTCAATGATCCGGTTCTTCGCTTCCAAGCCCAATTCCTTGCAACGTGCACCTTGCATCGGCCGGAACTTGCGCACCGCCATGACCGTCAGAGACGATGGCTTGCAGCGGCGCCGAACACGCATCGCGTTTGCGCCCGTTGCTCAGTTTGCTTGCCAAGGCGCGCACGCCCACCAGTCTCTGCGCCGCGGAGCGGCCGAAGGAATCCCTGACTGCACATGATGTCTACGAAAACACGAATCGTTCCCGTCGCCTTTGCGCTTTTGTGTGCCTCCTGGGTCGGCACGAATGTGCTTTATCATGCTGGTGGCAAGGGCGTTCGCTTTCAGCGAGGAGCAGCCACAATCTCGTTCGGACGCGACCACGAGGTCCAACTCTACGAGGCGTTCGACGGTGCCGCGCTCTCGGTGCAGGCCGCCGATTGGGAGTCCTCGGAGCCGCGCGAGCTTGCCGTCCTCGCGCTAACGCCGGCACCACTGCCGTTTCGCCTGCTCTGTGGTCAATGGCAGCGCGATGGCTTTACGCGTAACCACGACGGCGCCAAAGCGGCCTTTGGCGACCGCGTCGTGATTGAGCCGCACCCGGTCGCAGGTGAGCGTGACCGCGTGATGGTCTCGCTCAGTCCGCAGGACTTGCCCAAGAAGTACCGAGCGATTTCGACCTGCAACGAGAGCTGCATGGTGTTCAACGCGGCGTACCTTCTGCTCGCCATCGGCCTTGGCGTGGCGCTGGTCGTTGGCTTGGTCGCTGCACGCCGCCGCGCGAGCGGTGCCGCAGCATCGACCTGAGATGGTGTGGCCCAACCACCGCCCGCTACGGTCGAAGCTCTCGGACATCTCGCGGCTTACGTTGGCGTTCGCGCTGTTCCGTGTCGATGCGCGTTGCGCGCGTGGGTCAATTGTCGGCGTTCAGGCTCACCGCCGCCGCTGAACTGGAGCCCTGTCTGCGCAAGCACCGTCAGGATTTGCTGGATATCCTTGGCCAAACTGGGGATGGTGGCCGACGCTGCCCATTGTGCGCCCAAGTTGGCGGTGCAGGTGGTAGGGCTGGTGCGAGAGCTGGTGGCGTGATGTCGTCATGACGGCGCGCAGGCGCGTCAGCCGCCGCACTGTCACGCGCCGGCAACTGGGACGCCGCGTACGGCTGTAAACGCGTGGCCAACCCATCGCTTGCAAGTCAAGGGGAGGTCGCGGCCTCGCACGCCTGCCGGCGTCCGTGCGGCACTGGACGACTTGGCCGCGGGACTCGCGGAATTCGCTAATCGAGATCCATTGTTGTCGCCTGGCCAAGCGCACGCTCGCATCAAGCTGCCGACCCGTCGGTCGGTCGTCGAAGGTCCTCGGGTGCGTCGGCGGTGGCAGCGCGATGTCCTGGTCGAGATCCTCGACACCGTCATCCGTTTGCGGTTACGTTTCCCTTGTGGGGCGCACGTGGTCGCTTTCATCAGTTGGCCAGAGCTGTGGTCATCCGGCATCCATGTTTTCGGCACACAGGCCCTATGGCATCAATTTTGCGACGGTTTCAGCCAGGGCGGACCTTGGTATCAGGGCCGTCCATTGCCGCAGTTGTCCGATCTCCGCCTGCGTTGGCGCCTGCCGACCCCGCCTGGTCGCGGTGCCGGGGGCGGGCCGGCGAGCGCGCACCGACAACCCCGCTGAACAAGACGACCCCGAACGACACCGCAATCAAGTCGACCCCGGGCGGCGCGTGGTGTCCAACGAGGGCCAGTTGTGGCTGTTTGGGGACTTGCCGGGTGCCTGACTGCGATGCGCGAAGGCCAGGATTCAGTGTGAAAATCCAGCGTTGGTCTTGTGGGCGACGCCTGGGGCGCTGGCCAGGGCTGGTCAGCTCGCAAAGCCCAAGGACCCGTGTAAAAACAAGTCGATCGACACAAGCGCGGAGCGGAGCGGCGAGTCGACTTGCAAAGTCGCGAGCTTGCGACCCACTTGGCAAGCAACGGGCCAACGTGGAAAATCGAATAGATTTGACACGGGCCCCAAGCGCTGCCCGCAGCCGCAAGTTCCAAGCGCTGCGCCCGCTGTCGGGCCAGTCTTTAGCGCCGACTTTGCGCGAGGGCCGTTGACGAGGTGCGCATCGTAGGCACCAATCCGGCACACCCGCCTACAGTGCCTTGCTGAACACGTAGGTTTGCGAAAACGTTGCCGCCACCTGCAAAAGCGGCAGCCCGCGCAACCGCGCAAACACGTCTTGAATGCACTGCGCAAAGCCGCCGCTGGCACCCGCCACGGCGCTGTCGGTCACGGTGCCCTCGGTGCCGACCGTGAACGTGACCGTGACCTTGCCGCCTGCGCCGGGGTTGTCGCGCAGTTCCTTTTCGTAGCAGCGCTGGACGGCGTTCGCTTTGCCGCGCAGGGCCTTGGCGACATCGGTCTTGCCCTCGTCGGGACCAACGGGCGGCGTCGTGCGAACGGTGACCTTCTCTTCCTGCTTGGGTGCGCCATCGTCGGCGGTGGTGCGCCCGTCGCGGTTGGCAACGGCAACGCGCGCCTTTTCGATGCGTGTGGCGGTGTGATTGCCGGAGTTGTGCAGCTGCACGCGGTCCGCGCTGGGCTGGCCGGCGGTTTCGGCTGGTCGCTCTTGCTTGAAGCTGCCGGCCGCCACGACGTCTGCCGCGGCGGCGTCTTCTGGCTGGAAGATCTTGGTGGTGCTGGGCCGAAACGCACCGGCGATGGTGTCGCGGTCCACGCGACGGCCCACATCGGTCGAAGCAAGCGCCTTGGATCCGTCGCGGGTGGTCGGCTGGGCCTTGCCGCGGTCCTTGTTGGCTTTGCCAGTGGGCGCATGCTTGGGCGACGGGGGCTGGTCGGCGGGCGCGTTGGCTTCGGTAGCCGGCTGCACCGGAGGCGGCTCCAGTTCTGCGAGCGGTATCACCTGGATGGCCTCGACCTGTGGTGCCCACACCACCTGGACCAGTTCTTCGGGCACGGCGCGCAGGAAGCGCCCGGTGGTGCGGTTCCACACCTCGGCCTGTGCGACCACCGACAGCAGCAGGCCCGCCGACAGCGCCAACGACGCTTTCCACGCCGGTTCGCTGATGGCGGCCCGGCGCACGCGCTGCAGGACCGATAGTTTGGGCAGTGCGGGCACGTCCACGGTCTGCTCGACCAGCTGGAAGAGCACGGTGTACGGCCCAAGCTGGCAGCGCCCGCGGTGGTCGCGGCCGACCCGGAACTGCAAGAAGCCGTCGCGGGTCGTGAGCACGCCCTGCCGCCGAGCCGCGGTCTCGTCGAGCACGCGGTCGTCCACCGCCAGCCGCGGCTGGGCATCGGTGGGAGCGCTCACCGCGCAATCGCCGGTCGGGTCGGGCGCAAACACCAGCGCTGCGCCCTGGTAGTCTACGTCGGGCAAAACCAGGGTGTCGCGCGGCGAGGCGCCGATGGTCACGGTATGGGCGGGGTCGAAGGCCTGTTCGGTCAAAAGCCGATCGTCGTGCACCAGGCCAATCCGCAGGCGCTGACGTCGGACCAGGGTGTTCGGGGTCGTGCGGGCATGGCTGTGCTGAACGGAAATCATCGCTTCCTCGCGCCGGGGTGATGGGGCCGGACAAGGGGTTGGACGGTTCAGCGCTGGGTCGGGTCTTGGCGTTCACAAATCATCGAATTAGCCGTCGTCGTCTGGCACCGCTTCTGGCGGCTCCGGCTGCGCCGCACTCAACTTGGGAAGCGCATCCAGCAGCGCTGCAAGCGCGGTGGCCAGCACGCCCGGTACGATCGTAAACAGCAGCGTGCCGTCCACAGTGCGCTCAGCCGTGTCGTCGCCGCCATGAAAATAGAATGCAATCGGCCCCTTGTCTGGTGCCAGCTGCAGCTCCTGCACCGATCCAGCGCCGTTGTCGTTGCGGACCCGGAGCTCAAACACGTCTGTAGTAAGCAGTTGCATATGGCCAGACAAGATATCATCGTCGGCGACCTCCTGCTTGTAGCGTTTGGGCGGCGCAAAGGGCCTGTAAAAGAACAAGTCAATCGACACGTGCGCGGAGCGGAGCGGCGAGTCGACTTGCAAAGTCGCGAGCTTGCGACCCACCAAGCAAGCAGTGGGCCAACGTAGAAAATCGAGTAGATTTTTTACGGGC